>JACPSE010000059.1 GCA_016193465.1 Deltaproteobacteria bacterium | reverse complement strand
ACGTCGTGCTGGCGGATTCCTACCTCCCCATTTTCGCCGGCAAGCTGGCCCGCAGCATCCTGGAGCAGGCCCTGCAGGGAAAGCTCGCGCACCTGGCGGGAGTAGCCATCTCGAACAGCAGCGATGCGGTGCGGATGCTCTCGAAGAGAAAAGGTGTCAGGAACTTTTTGTTGGTTTGGTCGGCCAGCCGCGTGACGCGGTGTGGGCGAACATGCTCACAAGAATGAATCGGGAACACGCCGATCTCAAATCCCGGCTGGAGAAGCTGGAGCGGCTAGTGACAAATAAGCCCTATGTGACAGCATCGGCCGAGCCTATCCAGTAAATTCTCTTCGGGGCCTCGGGCATCCGCTCGGGGCCCCACCTTCTATCCTCATTGAAAATAGCCCTCCGTATCTCCGATCTGCGTGCTTGCCGGATTCTATATGCTGCGATAAGATAACGGCAAAGTCAGGGACATCAAATTTGGAGCTTGTTAAAGATCACCAGCGGTCTATCCTAACGTATGGATAAAGAACGCGAAAGACCTTGGTGACGGTGCTTATAGAAGTAGGAAAATTCACCACCGTGGGGCTGGTGATCGGCTATTTTGTTTCTCCGCGCCCTGTGGATTCTTCAACCGCCATCTTGGGCGCTCTATTTGCCTTGGTTTGCTTTACTCTGGCAGTACTTCTTTCAAAGGAGCAGTAATGATGGATGTCATGGCGTATATTTTTATGGTCTCCATATTGATCGTCCTCGCAACTGGAGGATGGGTTCTCTACCGGGATCGCAAGCGGCGCCAGCCGTAACTATCCGACGATACCGGGGAGGAGTTGGGGTCAGGCATGACTATGGACTTATTTCCATGCTTCTCAACTTGCAACCCAACCTAGCTTCAGTCTGTTTGTCTCGATTGCGTGCATTGAAACCATCAAGATTTGATTAAGACTCCAAACAGTTCCGTCACTACGGTCTGATGGCGCAGGACTTCTTCGCCGCCTTCGGCAACGATGGCGTGGGGACCATCGGGACGCCTACGACCATAAACCCTGGCGACATGGCCGGGATCTTGATGATCGCCGTCCAGGCGCTGGAGAAGCAGAACAGAGAGATCAAGGCCGAGAACGCCGATCTCAAATCCCGGCTGGAAAGGCTGGAGCGGATGATAGTGTCAAAGGAGACGCTGGCGCAGAAGTAAGTACTACAAATTCAGCGCCAGTTTCAGGGCTCGCTCTACGTCTGCCATGCGAGCAGCCGGAAGAGTCCCAGCGAGGGCCGGTCGGCCAGTCCTTGGGTCATAGAAACGGGCCGGGTCCAGGGAGCGAATCTGGAAGCAGAGGAAAACAGTATCCATCGGAAGGCCACTCTCCTTGGCCGACACCCGAACGTTAGTTGGATAATCGCGTGGCACATTCTTGGCATCGGTGCCAACGACCACAGTGATGACCAAGGGCTGGCGATTGATGGCGTCCGCCGACACTACCAGAACGGGCCGGCGCCCTGCCTGTTCCCGGCCTTTGGTCGGGTCGAGATTAACGAAGTAGATCTGGCCGCGACTAATCATCCTTCAGACCGTCGGCCTCAGCGATGGCAAAATCTTTGGATATCGCTTTGCACTCGCTTTGAATCGCCGGATCTGCGGCCATTCGGGCCATCGCTTCCTCAAAGGCACTCTCGTTCCTTTTGGCGGCGAATTCCTGAAGAGCTACGGTGACGAGCCGATTGAGGTTGTCGCGTAGCTCGGGTGGGGCCACTGCGCTGACCTCCTTGACAAGCTGGCGCGGTAGCGCCACACTGCGCCGGAGGGTCCTAGACAACGCCTTTTTTTTCATGTCACACCTCCAATAACACAATATGTAGCCTTAAAGGGTTAACTGTCAATAGGACAGAGGGGTCAGGAGGGTCAGGCTTGCCTTCTTGCTATTCTTGGTTTTCAGCCCTCACGAATTACAACCTGCGGTTAGGGTCGAATCTTGGAAAATGGACTTAACTCTTCTCTGACCTCCCCGTAGTCCTTCTTCAGCCCAGATCACGCTCCAGATAAAAAGCCCGAATGGGCGACCTTATCCCCGCATTTAGGCTGAGCAAATTGGCCTGTATTTACGCCACGAAACGGCCAGCCGTCAAGGGGCTAAGATGGCGGATCATGGCTGGACATGGAAATTTTCTTCGCCTTGGGGTAAAGAAGAGTGTTGGGAGGTAGCGGATGTTTAAGGAGGAAACCTATCTGGTTCAGACTGAATTTGCTCGAATTCTTGCCGATCCTCTGGAATTAAGCCGCCGGTGGTCCCGGGAAGGGCACAAGGTCATCGGCTGCCTGGACAGCTACATCCCCGAGGAGTTCATTCATGCACGTCGTGCTGGCGGATTCCTACCTCCCCATTTTCGCCGGCAAGCTGGCCCGCAGCATCCTGGAGCAGGCCCTGCAGGGAAAGCTCGCGCACCTGGCGGGAGTAGCCATCTCGAACAGCAGCGATGCGGTGCGGATGCTCTACGATTTGTGGGGCCGCCACATCCTGCAGCAGCGCGCCTTTTTGATCGATGTCCCCGCTATCCTGGAAGGAGAAACCAACCATCGCGTTTTTCGCCAGGCCATGCTCGATTTCAAAGGAGAGCTGGAAAAGTTCACGGGCAAGCCCCTGGAGCCCGCCGCGCTACGTCGCAGTATCGCCCTCTTCAACGAAAACCGGAGGCTGTTGAAGGAGATCGCTTCTCTCATGAGCGTATCGCCACCGCGAGTGAGCCCCGAAACCTACCTGGATGCCCTGCCCTCCCGCGGTGAGACTCCGCAGAGGGCAGAGCTCACTCCGCTGCACGTTTCCGGGCCCATTCTGGTGGATCGCTCCTTTCTCCCTATGCTCCGGGAATGCGGCGCAACCATGTCCTCCGAGGACCTGGGGACAGGGAGCCGCTATTTCTGGAATGAGGTGGAGGAGGCGGGAGAGCCGGTGGAGGCCGTCATCGAGCGGTATTGGAGCAAGATTCCGGAATCCTACAAGACCCCCATGGAGCCCCGCTGGCGCCACCTGCTCAGCCAGATCGAGCGCAGCAAGGCCAGAGGGGTGATTTTCGTGATCGAGAAATATTCCGATGAAGACCAGTACGACTACCCCGTTTGGAGGGATCGCCTACGCTCCCGGGGCGTCCCCTGCCTGCTGCTGGATTCGGAACTGGTTTTGGAAAGCGAGCAGGTGCGGACGCGCGTGCAAACCTTCGTTGATATCGTGAAGGGAGGGGCCTTCTCATGACCGCTACGGCTCCGAAAAAGAAGGGGCGGGCTTTGAACTCCTCTTACGAAGCCGCCACTGTCCTCAAGGACTACTGGGAGGGGGCCACTCGCCACCGGGCCGAGGGCCGCCCCGTGGCCTGGGTATCGGGCAACGTACCCATCGAGCTTTTTTGGGCGCTGGGCATCTATCCCGTTTATCCGGAAAACTACTCGGCCGTGTGCGCCTCCATCCAGCGAGCACAGGAATTCTGCGAGACCGCCGAGGAGAAGGGGTATTCGATCGATTTGTGCTCCTACAGCCGGGTCAATTTGGGGATCGTGCTTGGCAAGGGGGTCGACGATCCCGAGCTTCCTTACGGAGGGATTCCCCGGCCTGACATGCTGGTCACCACCCGCATCCCATGTCTCCCCCAGGTGAAGTGGTGGGAGGTCGTGCGCGAACACTTCGATATTCCTATGTTCGTCGTCGACGCGACGATGGTGGAGCTGCCGATCCGCGAATCCCAGCGCCAGCACTACTTGGGGCAGATCCGGGAGCTGATCCCATTCATGGAGCAAAAGCTCGGTGTCCGCTTTCACGAAGACACCTTCACGGAAACCTTGAAACTTTCCGACCAGGCGGCCGAGCTCTGGCTCGACCTCCTGGACCTCCGCACTGCCGTGCCAAGTCCGGTGGGAAGCCGGGAGATGTGCGGCAACGTTTTCCCGCTGGTGGCCATGTTGGGAAACCCGAGAACCATCGAGTTTTTCACCCACCTTCGCGACGAGGCCAAAGAGTGCGTCCAGGAGGGGAAAGGGGCTGTGGAAAACGAGCAGATACGGCTCGGCTGGGACAACATCCCCATGTGGTACAACCTGAAATTCTTCAGCGACGTGGAAGAGCAAAACGCGATTTTTACCTACGAGACCTACTTGCGCTACGTCTGGGGAGGCCGCATGGACTTAAACGATCCCTGGACTGCATTTGCCGACAAGCACCTGGATGTCTGGCTCAACTACAGCATCAACCAGCGGGTCAACACCCTTCTCCGCGACCTGGTGAAGTTCAAACTGGACGGCTTCGTCTTCCATCAGAACCGCAGTTGCAAACGCTTCTCCATGGGCCAACGAGACTTGGCCCAGGCCATTCAGGAGAAAATCGGGGTCCCAAGCCTTTTTATCGAGTCCGACATGGCGGATCCTCGTGCCTACGCGGAGGCCCCAACGCGCGTGAAAATGGAGACCTTCCTGGAAATGCTGGAGGGGAACAAGCGCTGATGTTCTACGCGGGAATCGACGCCGGATCGAATACCATCAAGGCCGTATCTAGGCTTTGCACAAGGGCGCAAGAGTGAAATCATCTGCCACGGGGCGGGTGTGCACTGGATACTGCCCGAGGTGCGCACCATCATTGACATTGGTGGCCAGGACAGTAAGGGCATCCGCCTCAATGAACGGGGTGAGGTGGAAAACTTCAACATGAACGATAAGTGCGCGGCAGGAACCGGCCGCTTCCTGGAGACCATGGCCAACGCCCTGCAGCTCCCCCTGGAAGAGCTCGGTGCGTGCGCCCTGCGGGCCGCTGAAGCCGTGCGGGTGAGCAGCACCTGCACGGTCTTCGCCGAGACCGAGGTGGTCTCTCACGTGGCCCGGGGAAAAAAGAGGGACGAGATCCTCCTTGGCGTCTGCCAGTCCATCGTTGACCGGATCGCGGGAATGGTAAGAAGCATCGGCGTCAAGCCCCCGGTCGCTATGACCGGCGGGGTGGCCAAGAACCCGGCCGTTGTCAAGCTCATGGGGGAGCGCCTGGGTTTGTCCCTGCTCCTTCCCCCCGAGCCTCAGATCACGGGAGCTCTGGGAGCGGCGCTCATCGCCCGCCATGAGACCGTCACTCGCCAGAAGCCGCTGTCGGCATTGAGCGGGTAAACCCATACCGTGTTTTAAGGGGCTAGCCTATCTCTTCTGCGCAGCAGCCTGGGAGCGAATTGAGGGCGCGATGCACCAGACGTGCAGTCTCAAGCGTATTCTACCGTCGAGCGTACCGCAGTTGTATTGGGACTTACCTCGCTCGCCGAAAGCAATAGGCCAGTGGGTTCTTTGAACCGTGTACGTTCGATGCTTTGGGCTTGCTCAGCAAGGCCCCTCGCTTTACGCAGCGACCGAGGGGAGCGCGAGCGAGGCTGCGGACGTGCCCTGCGGGATTTCAAATGGCAAATTTCAAATCTCAAATCTGAGATATGAGATCTGCGATCTGAGATTCCGAGCAAAGCGAGGACAGCCTATCGGCCGCAGCTGAGAGCGCGTTCCCCGAGGGAGCTATAGTGGGATAAAGATCCGTTGTGGATCATTGCGTTGAATTCTCGAGTGCTCTCATGAACCTCGTCCTTCGGCCCTCACTAAAACCGTATCCGGAAATTTCTCTCCCCGACGTCCTCGCTGAGAGCGCCGCCCGTTTTTCGGACAAGATCGCGGCGGTTCACGGGTCTCGATCAGCAACATTCAAGGAGCTGAATGCGTGGTGCACTGGGATTGCAATCGGCCTTGCAGAGCTGCACGTAAAACCCGGCCAGCGCGTCGCCCTTATGGGACAGAACAGCATCGAATACATCGCTGCCTTTTTTGGCACCCTGAAAGCCGGCGGCGTGGTTGTCCCCTTCAGCCCGGCCTACTCGGCTCGCGAGATCGGCGCGCAACTCAGGGACTCAGAGCCTTCAGCCGCCATTGTCGATGCCGATCTCATGGCATCGTTCGTGAAGGCGGGCGGCGACGCGATCGCCGGGAAGAAAAGGATTTGCATCGGGAAGTCTTCAGGCCTGTCTGCGTGCAACGCACAGGCAGGGAGCCCGGGCCCCTTTCTGGCGGATTTCGATACCTCCTTGGGGAGGGCCGTCTCGCTTCCGCCGGTAGCCCCCGATCACCTTGCAGTGATCGCCTATTCCAGCCACCGCAACCTGGCCACGAATCTAATCCAGTTTCAGCACCAGGATCCAGTGCCCATCACCGACAAGGACATTTTTCTCAATCACCTGCCTTTTTTTCACATTTACGGGATGAACGTGCTCATGGCCGAGGCCATCGCCGTGGGCGCCACCCAGGTGATCATGAGCCGTTTCGACCCCGAGGAGCTGGTGAGCTTGATCGCCTGCCACCGGGCCACTCTTCTCTTTACGGTTCCGCCCGTGCTTCTTACGCTGCTTCACCTGCCGCGCCTTGCGGATAACGACCTCTCCTCGCTGCGCTACGTGAACAGCGGCGGCGCTCCGCTGCCTCCAGACTTAGGCCGGGAGTTTCGCACCTTGACGGGAGTCTCGGTCAAACAGGGCTACGGCCTTACGGAAACCTCCCCAGCCATCAATACGGATTTTTGCGCGCACGCGGAATTGGAATCAGTGGGACCATCTGTAGCCGACACTGAAGAGCGGATAGTGGATGTCGAGGATTCCGAGAAAGTTCTTAGGCAAGGCGAGGTGGGGGAGCTTGTGGTGCGAGGCCCGCAGGTCATGCAGGGGTATTGGCGGGATCCGGAGCTGACGAGCCGGGTTCTGACCGATGGCTGGTTGCACACCGGGGACTTGGCCCGGATGGACGAGCGCGGCTACGTGTTCATCGTGGGGCGCACCAAGGAGATGATCAAGTACAAGGGGTACACCGTGGCCCCCGCCGAGCTTGAAGCCCTGTTGCTGGAGCATCCCCAGGTAAAGGACTGCGCCGTGGTCGGCGTGGCGGACCGGGAAGCGGGGGAAATCCCGAAAGCCTTCGTGGTGCTGAAACCCGGCGGCACCGCCGATGGAGATGCTCTCATGGATTTTCTGCGGGACAAGGTGGCGGGTTACAAACGGGTGCGCCAGGTCGAACTGGTCGATGCCATCCCGCGCAGCCCCTCCGGCAAGATCCTCCGCCGCCTGCTGGTGGAAAAGAGTCAGAAGTAAACGGGCGGTTCAAAAACTCCGTTGTCAGGCTGGTCAAAGATGTGTCTAAGCTGGCCCATGATTTGGCGGGAAAAATTTAAGAGGATAGAAGGAAGTTCCTAGTATTATCATTTTTTATGATCTACGATCGATTGAAGGGAGACAGATAGATGTTCAACGGACTCTTTCACATCCGCGAGCCGAAGCCGACCAATGACCGCTATCCGTTCATGGTGGAACCGTAGCAATGCAGATGCGTATTGCAGCGGTCGATCTCGTCAGCAATACCTGTTTCCCCGCGCTCGCCGCGGAGGAGCTAGGCTTCTACAAGGCCCAGGGTTTGGATGCTCGCATTAAACTAGTCGCCGCGCTTGGGGCAACTAAGGCGCTGCGAGACGGCACCGCGGATGCCATGATCGCCGGCTCGGTGCACGACCTGCTTACGGAGTTTCCCCGGTGGGAAGGGGCGAAGTTGATCGTGTGCCTCTCCCAGGGGACCCCTTGGCTGCTCGTTGTTCGCGCCGACCTCGCCGCAAAGCGCGGCGACATTCGCGCGTTGAAGGGGCTGCGTCTCACGGCAGCGGAGGGACCGGACCTGGCGCTCAGACAGCTGCTGATTGAGGCTGTGTGTTCGCGGCCCGGGCCCTGGAGGCAGGCCAGATCGATGGCTTCTGGGCCAACGCCATGGGCGCCGAGACTGCAGTCCGGCGTGGGGTGGGCAAGATCCTCCTCGATGTCCGGCGCGGCGATGACCCCGCTCAAGTCCGCCGCTTCACCTTTGCCGGGCTCGCCACGACCGAGGCGCTGATCAAGCGCGAACCGGAGTGCGCCGCTGCCGCTGTCCGGGCTATTGTGAAAACTCAAAAAGCCCTCCGGGCAGAGCCGGCACTGGCTCAAGAGGTGGGGCGACGCCGGTTTCCCAAAGAGGCTGCGGAGCTGATCGCGACGATCGTTGAACGGGACTTGCCGTTCTACGACCCTGTCATCTACGAAGAGGCCATCGCCGGGCTCAATCGCTTCGCCCAATCCATCGGCCACCTGTGCAGCCCGGTGCCCTACGATCAGGTGGTGGCTGTCCGCTTCCGCGACCTTTGGCGCTCCTGAGGGCGGTGAGGCAAGAAAAAGGTTCCTGAGAGGCTGTCCGATAATTCAGGTTTCAAAAAAGGCATCTGCCGGTGATGCTTCAGTCAGGGCTAACCTGCCAGAATTTTGAGAAAATAGTTTATCCAGGCCGCTACAGACTGCAAAAAAAGAGGTTTCTCCTATCGTTCTTAAGCTGCGGCGTAGCCTACCTCGTTAAACCGAGTTTGGGAGAGAAAGCCCGCAAGCTTTCTGATGTTATACCCGATGCACAAAAGCAAAAATTCCCTGAGAGCTCCTGCCCTCCGGCGGCAATGAAACTGGCGAAACCTCAAGTTGGATTTAAAATGCCCAAAGATCGGTTCGACTAAAGCTCCTCGCCTTCTAAACTCCGCACGCCCTGCTTCACTCTCCATCTTCTCGCGCATTCGTTGGAAAGCCTCTTCCTGATCAAAACGGCAAACCGTACGGGTCGTCGATGCCTGCCGAAGGCAGCGGTCATGGTGCTGACAAGGCTCGCAAGCAATCCCTCGATACAAAGTCAGCTTGCGCCACGGCTGCTCTCTCCATCGCACCAGCTTCTCGCCCACAGGACAAATGTAAACGTCTTGTTCCCGGTCATAGCGAAAATGCCGCTTATCAAAGAACTGCTCTTTGCCTCGGTATTTGACCTTCTTCGATCGCGACAGGTCCTCGTCTGGCATATAACCATCTATTCCTTGGGTCTCTAAATAAGCCACGTTCTCTACACTATGATAGCCAGCATCCACCAAAAGCTTCTCAGGCTTTCCTCCTGTAGTTGCCTCGATTTGCTCTACCTGCGGTTTGAGTTGGTGCGAATCCGCTGGCGCGCTGACAACGTCCAACCCCACAATGATTTGCTGGGTCTCATCAACCGCCACCTGGCAGTTATAGCTGGCCTCGATGCGCCCCTGGTTGGCCATGAAACGGGCATCGGGGTCCGTAACATTGATCTTCTCTTCCCCCCTCGCTCTCAACTCTGCTAGCACCTCCTCTAAACGCTTCAGTCGACGCTTAGACGAACTAAGATGCTCGGGCACTTCCTCCCCGCTCCTGTCTTTCCCATAACGCTGGTCCTCTTCATCATCTCTCTGAACCCCTGCCTGCAATGCCTCCTCAATCCGCTCACGTTGCCTGTCTAACTCCTCCTTTGTGAAGCTCTTCTGGTTGCTGGCATTGGCCCGAATCTTGGTCCCATCCAACGCCACTCGCCCTAACTTCACCATCCCCATCTGCTGACAAATCTTTACAATCTGGACAAAGGCTTCTCGTAAGAAAACCCGATGATCCTTACGGAAATCCGAGATCGTGCGAAAGTCAGGACATTGCCCACGGGTTAAATACGTATAGGCCGCATTCTCCTGAATGGCCTTCCTTAGTGCCCGTGAGCTGAAAGTCCCTGTGGCATAGCCGTAGAATAAAACCTTGATCAGCAACCGAGGATCATAGGCCGGAGCCCCCACAGTCTCGCTGCGGTCCGGTAGCGCTGACAGATCCAGCCGCTCGACCACCTCATCCACTACAAAGCACAAATGATCTTGGGGCAAAATCTCTCTGGGAGTGGGCCAAAAAAGAATTTCTTGATCCGGCTGGTAGTCTCGAATAGCCATCCTTAGTATCCCCCCATCGTCTCTGAGTCCTCAAAACTACCAGCATTCTAAGGCTTGCCTCAAAAAATCTCCATAAAAATCTCGGTCCGATAGAATTATCGGACAGC
>JACPSE010000058.1 GCA_016193465.1 Deltaproteobacteria bacterium | reverse complement strand
TGAGCGGTCTCAGAGACGTACTTTGCTTTTTGGCTGGAAACCTGGGCGGTCTGTTTCACTTCTTCCACGGTCGTGGTGGTTTCGCTCACCGCCGTGGCTGTCTCCGCCGCGCCGGAGGCAATCTGCGTAGTAGTGGCCAAAATCTCTGCTGAGGAAGAAGAGATCTGGGTTATCGCCTCCCGCAATTGCCGCGTAATCGACCTCGTCAGGTAAAAACCGATGGCGAGGCCTGAAGCAATCGCAAGCAACGAGACAAGAATCAATACAAAAGAAGAGCGGCTGAGCGTCTTCGAAAGCTCCCCGCGTTCCTCGGCGAGACGCTTCCGCCGAAAGTCAATATATTGATCGCATTTATCCCGCAGCTTAAGCGCCAGAGGAAGCAACTCTTTATCGCTTAGAGCAACGGCTTCCCTGCGTTTTCCCTGTTGCAGAAGCGCAATACCTTTTTCCTGTCCCTCTTTATATTTCTTTTGGATTTCCTCGATCTCCGCCAAGATGCGGCGCCCGATCTCCAACCGAGCGAGAGTTCGGAGCTTTTCAACCAACGCCTCAAACTGCCGCTGGCTGTCACGCAACTCTTTTACAAGTCTACTTTGCTCTTCGGGGTAGAGAAGCAAACCGCGGAACTGAGCTGTCTGGTCCCTTGCTTCCAGCTTGAGTTCCGTAGCGGTCAGAATGGCCTGCGTGTCTACATCGAGAAACTCTGTGTATGCTTCTTCGATTGTCCTGAAGGAGTAGAAGGCGACAGCGTTCACGACCACCAGGATCACGAGCACTACCAGGTAGCCACCGATGATCTTTTTGCCGATAGTCATGGTGTTCTCTCCTTATCCTCTTTTAAAAGGGCATCCGGTTCCCGGAGAATCGGGAAAACTCTGGGCCGCGTTAATCGAGCCATGTGAGGTTTCAGTTTTTATGCGTCACCCTGGTATTTCTTCATGCACGAGAATCTTTTTGTCCACTAAAAGCTTCTCCGCGTCCAGAATTACTACCCGTTCTCTCGTAATACCGATAAGATATTCCTCTCGGATCCCCGTCAACGTGGGAAGGGGTGGCTGAATCTCTTCTTTCAGGATCGCTCGGACATCGAGGACTACGTCCGCCAGAATACCGAACTCCATTTTGTCATTGCGAAGGATGATGACCTTATTGAGGTCAGTCAGCCCCTTTTCGGGAAGATCAAAGAACTTTTTAATGTCGATCACCGAGAGGATTTGTCCCCGCACGTTGATGATGCCGAGCACAAAAGAAGGCGTGCACGGCACAGGCGTGAGTTCTTTCAGCGGATAGATCTCACGCACATAGGAAGACTCAACGCCATACTTTTCGGAGGCCAGGAGGAACTCGACAATCTCCATGGATTGTTCGAGGGTTTTCTCCTCCCTTGCCTCGCGCGCGAGTTCTTTCGCCCTTGCCTTGAGTATTTTCTTCTCTTCCTCTTTATCCTTCATCTCGGGCCTTCTTTTATGAGCCCTTCGATATTATTTTTTTAGCGTTTGCCGTGGAAAACTTTGCTCTCTGCTGATTGCTGACACCTGGGTTCCGTTTGTTGATCGCATGATCTCCCTCAGCCTCCCGGCAGTCATGCCCTCAGATTCTGGCAGGATCTCCTCCTGGGCATAGGCGCCTAGCAGTATGCGTGCGTTCTCAAAATGCCTGGTTGCTTCTTTGAATTTCCCTTGCTGTCTGGCGATATTTCCAAGCGCAAAATGAGCCAGCACTAAATTTTGGTCGAGATAGAGCGCCCGCTGGAGGGCACGGACCGCCTCTTGGGTGGAGCCCAGTTCTTGGAGGATAGTGGCATGGAGAACGTGGTAGGCAGGGTTCAACTTGTCAGCAGCCAGGGCTTTTTCGCACCACCGGGTGGCTTCCGTGAGGTTGCCTTGGTTAGCATGAACGCGCGCTAGAAGAGCCATCGCTTTGGCATTTCCTGGGTCCTCTGTCAGTAGTGCTGAGAGCATTTGGGCTGCTTCCTGGTAGCGGCCCTGCTCGTAAAGGCCCAAGGTCTCGGCGTACGGAACGGACTCTGTCTCGACCACGTCTGGTTCTTGGGCATCTGTTACGACGAATTCTGCTTGTGGCTCGGCAATAACAGGCTCAGGGTCGGGTGGGGAGGCGAAAGAAAAAGCAAAAGCCGGCTGAAGAGACGGCCCTGGCTTCTCTTCCAACCCGTAGGGCACACCAGCTGACGCTTTATAACTGTCCTTTTTATATAAGATCACGTCGGGGAAGTTGACGGTAACGAACTGCGAATAGAGGATTTGGGAAGCCTCGCTGGGGCTCACGACCAACCAGCCACCCTCTACCAGCGAAAGGTGGAACTTTCGAATAACCTGTTTCGCTCGCTCCGGCGCAAAGTACATCAGAACATTGCGGCAGAAAATCACATCCATCGCATTGGTGTTGTTCAAAAGCGACGGATAGGCATCTTCCGCCAAGTTGAGATAGGAAAATGTGACCATTCTTCTGATCTCGGGGAGGATCTCGAAACGGTCGCCATGCTTTTTGGCGAAGTGCCTATCCTTGGTCCCCGGGGGCACCCCGCGAAAAGACCATTCGCCGTATATCCCCTCAGCGGCCTTCTTGAGAAAATGTGGATTGATATCGGTAGCCAGGATGGTGTTCCGCCAATCCTTTAAGTCCGGCAGGATCTCCCTGAGGAGGATGGCGATGGAATACGGCTCTTCGCCCGTGCAGCAGCCGGCGCTCCAAATTCTCAGGCGCTGATCCATGCCACGACGCTGTCGAATCAACTCTGGCAAGACGCGCTCCTTGAGAATCTGGAAACTCTGCCGCTCGCGGAAAAAATAGGTCTCTCCGACAGTAAGATGGCTGGCTAGCGTCTCGATCTGGTTCTGGGTCACCGGCGAGGAAACCAGCCACCGAATGCACGATTCCGTGTCTTCAAAGTCGAACGCGCGCGCAACTGATCGCATGCCCCGCTCAAGGTCCGGCCAGCGCTCTCGCGGAAAGTAAAAGCCCATCCGCTCGGCGACAAATTCGCTCAGTTGAGCAAGCTGCGTTTCAGACAAGCGTTCAGCCATTGGCGTCCAGCGAAACATCTAGAGCCTTCTCTTCGTCAAGAGAGAGAAATTGATTCAGGTCATGGATAAGCACCAAGCCGTCTTCGAGTTTGACGACGCCCTCCACATACTGTGTGCCGGGGACAATCTTTCCCGGTGAAACGATTTCCCTTTCTGAAAGTTCCGTGACGCCGGTCACGGCATCGACAACCAGCGCTACAGTTCTCCTCGACGTCCGCGCTATAACTATCTGATCGCTGAGCTTCAAATCTCGTTCCGGCAAACGGAATCGCTTGCGCATGTTGACAACAGGAACAATCCGTCCCTGTACGTTGATCACGCCAAGCACGATTTCCGGGGCTCTGGGCAGGGGAGTGACATCAACCGCGCACACCGCTCTTTCGACGGCAGAGAGATGTAGCGCGTAACGCTGGTCGTCAAGGGTAAAAAGAACGAGATGATACGAATTCATTGTTTCACATCGCCTTTGTCTTCAGCCCCTTTGCCAAAACCTGCCGGATCGTCGGTATGAGGCTCTTCAGCAGAGTCTTCTTGCAGAGAAATGAGTCTGCGCCGTTTTCCGCCGCCGCCTTCTGGTATGGCTCCTCATCGTGCATGGTCACTATTACGACCTTGGTATCGGGTTGCCTGGCTTTGATTTGCCTCGTGGCTTCCAAGCCGTTCATACGAGGCATAGATAGATCCATGAGCACGACGTCGGGCTGGAGATCTCCGGCCAAGCGCACGGCCTGCTCCCCGTCCGTTGCCTGCCCGACCAGACTGAGATCCGGCTCTTCCTCTAAGCAGCGCCTCACAATCGCTAGAAACCTTTGATCGTCATCTGCAGTCAGGATTGTTGTGCTCATTGAAGAGTATCCTTTGCTTAAAGGGTTCAGCCGTCAGGCGGAGTAGCATCCCGATGGGGAGATTCTCAAAACAGGGTAAAGGAGATAAAAAGGCGGGACAATCAGGTAAGTACCTGAGATTGGCGGAAAAAACACCTGACGCCAAAGAGCTGTCATTTGAGTTTTGAGTTGCTTTGACAAGCCATAAACATAGCGATACAAGTATATTGACAGCAGGTGGTGATATATGAAAACCCAGATCGTCCTCTCGGACTCTCTCATGGAAGAGTTGAGGAGAACCGTGCCCAACCGCCGACGCAGCCAGTTTATTGCCGAGGCTATCGAGGAACGATTGCGGGCCATGAAGTTTCAAAAGGCCCTGAAGGAATCGGCGGGTTGTTGGACCGATACCAATCATCCCGACTTAAAAACCCAAGCAGACGTGAACCGTTTCCTGGGACGGTTTCGCGCGCGCTTATCGCCGCCGCCTGTTTGGAACTCCATTTGACACTCGTCACCTACGACAGTCGGGATTATCCCTATCCCGATATCTCCCTGTATTCCACCTCTGTAATTTCTTAGCTAAAAGCAGGCCGCCATTGGCAACAAACCGAAGACAAGCGCGGGTTTTTTAAGGCAAAAACTAATGCCTCTTGCCTGATGCCTATCGCCTGTCTATGGCTGGATCAAACCGTGACGGATGGCGTAGCGGACGAGGCCGGCTGCCTCGTGGATGTCGAGCTTTTTCATGACGTTTGTCCGGTGGGTCTCGGCTGTCTTGACGCCAATCTCAAGAATCTGGGCAATTTCTTTGGTGCTTTTACCCTCGGCCACAAGTTGTAAAACCTCCCGCTCACGAGGGGTTAGAGGAGCAGAGGGAGCAGAGGGAGCAGAGGGATGTTCTCCCTGTTCCAAATATGCTTTTACGACAGCACCAGTAACAGCGGGACTAAGGTAGATAGATCCCTGTGAGACCTTCCGAATTGCCTGTACGAGATCCTGGCTTGCCTGGGTTTTCAGGACATAGCCGCAGACCCCGGCCTTGAGAGCCTCCAAAACGTACTGGTCCTCGTTATACATGGTAAGAAGGATTGTTTTTGTCTGAGGAGAGATTTTGTTGATTTGCCGAGCAGCGTCGAGACCGTTTAGCAAGGGCATGAAAATGTCCAGAACGGCTATGGCTGGACGAAACTCTTTTGCCAGCCGTACCGCCTCCTGGCCATCTGACGCTTCGGCTATGACATCAAATCCTTCGCGGAGCAGCAGGTTCTTTAGCCCATCGCGGACAATTACGTGGTCATCGGCCAAAAGCGTGCTGATTCTCATGTTATTCCCCTAAAGGAATCGTAACGCAGAGTTGTGTGCCTTGGCCGGGAGCCGACTGGATTTGCAATTTTCCATTTAAAGTCTCAACTCGCTCCCGGATACCGATGAATCCCAGATTCTCCGCGCCGCTTCGGGACAAGACCGCAGGCACATCGAATCCGATCCCATTGTCCAGAACGAGGCAACGAACCATCCCGTCCTCCTGCTGAATTTGAACACGAACAGCGGTCGCCTGAGCGTGTTTGGTTACGTTGTTGAGAGCCTCCTGAACGGTTCGGTAGAGCGCCGTCTCAATCGCAGGGGGAAGGCGCCGCTTTGGCACTTCCTCCAAGGCGATGTCCATGCCTGTTCGTTTCGAGAATCGTTGGGCTAGAGATTGGATCGCCGGAAGCAGCCCCAGGTCGTCCAGGATCGTCGGGCGGAGCTCGTGGGCCAGACTCCGCAGTTGCTCTTCGATTTGATCGAGCAGCCACGTTACTCTTTGGAGATCTTCTTTGACCGGAGGTTGTACCTGGCGAGAGATCTCGTCCACAGCGAGATAGACGGAGGCCAGAAGCTGCCCTGCCTCGTCGTGCAGCTCACGGGCGATGCGTCTGGCCTCCTCCTCCCTGGAGCTTATGACCCTGGCCGTGAGAGCACGGAGCCGTTGACGGGAAGATAAAAGCTCCTTTGCCTGTTTTCTTGTCTGCTCATAAATCTGGGAATTGTAAATCGCTATGGCTGCCTGGGCCGCAAGGGTAGAGAATAATTCGACCTCTTCAGCGCTGAACTCATGCTCTTCTCTTGTGAGGATAACCAAGACCCCAAGGGGCTCCTCCTTGGCCACCAATGGTACTCCCAGAAACGAGACCAATCCCTCTTTACGGAAAAAATCTGGATTTGCTGACCGCGGGTCTGCTGGAGCATTGAGAACCATCAAAGGGGCTTTAGCTTCCAGCACGATCTTGACGAGCCCGCGCCCTGCCTTCAACGCCTTCCATTCTTTTTCGTTGATATTCCGGCAGGCTGTCGGCTCCAGTATCCCCGTCTCCTTGTTTAACAGCCTGATTTCGCTGGCTGCATGGGGAATGAGAAGGCTGGTTTTTTCCAGGAGCATGTCCAGGACAGTCTGGAGGTCCAAACTCGTGCTGATAGCCAAGTTGATTTCATTCAATACCCGAATACGTTCCAAACTGCGCTTGGTCTCTTCATACAGTCTGGCGTTTTCCGCAGCGACACCGATCACATCGGCAATGGAAGTTGCCAGTTCAAGTTCCTCGGATGAAAAGCGGCGCGGCTGATAGCTGGCCAGGTTTAAGACCCCAATAGTTTTTCCCCTGGCTTTGATAGGAGTAGAGACATTGGCCCGTGATGCCGCCGCCGGCATCCGCTCTTGTCCCGATAATCGGAGATAATAAGGATCAGTCTGTATATCTTCAGAGACCGCATGCTCCCCATTTGCGACCTGACCCATAATACCTTCTCCGAGCCGGCGAGAAAGAGCTTGAGGGGATTCAGCGCCGATTCCCTGGTGTGCCCTCAGGCGGACTGTCTGAGTCAATGGATCGGTTAAATAGATCTGCCCTGCATCAAGCTGGAGAACTTCCAACGCCCTTTCCAACGACTGATTTAAGACAACCTCGAGGTCCAAGGATTGGTTCGCAGTGGCAGCAACGGCATGGAGGGTGCGGATGGATTCAAGACGGCGTTGGGTCTCTTTCTCTGCCTTTTTGCGCTCGGTTACGTCATTAAGGGAGAAAACGAACAATTCGACCTCGCCGGTACTGTCGAGGATCGGCACCAGGGTCCAGTCCCAGTAAGTCACTTCCCATTCCGGATGGTCGGGGAAAGCAAAGGGTCTGGCAAGTGCCTGGAAAGGCTTCTTGGTTTTGACGACTTCTTCGAAGATGACTTTGGCGTCCGAAGGGTAGAATTCAAAGTAGTTGTGTCCCGGGAAGTCATTGACGTCTCGCTGACAGGCGCGGGCATACGCCTCGTTGACACGGATAAAATTGAAATCGCGGTCTAGAAACACGACCGGGTTCAGCGCGTATTTAAAGTAAAGATCCAGCAGCCGTGATTGTTCTTGCAGGGTTTCTTCTATTCGATTGCGGGTGACCGTGGCATCTTGAAGCACCTGCGCTAGCCGGTTCACTTCGGCTATCGGGGAGGTCTTAAGGCGCGACCTCTCGCCCCCTCGCAGGGTCTCTGCCCATAAGGAAAGATCTGTAATGGGCTTGGCGATTCGCTGGCCGAAGCCGATTGCGAGCACAATGCCCACAATGAGAAGTGCAAGCCCTCCTACCACCGTGAACCAGAGCGAGCGGCGCAGCGGCGCCTCAAGAACCGACACGGGTATCGCCAGGCGCACGGTCCAGCCGGTAAGTGCCGAGCGGTGAAATGTCACCTGAACTTCCGTGCCGTCTTCCGTAACCCCGCGCCCTAGCCCCTCTTGTACGTCTCCGCTTGGAGCGTCACGCAGCGACATCGCGGGGTTGCCGGTAGACTTCTCGATGTTGCGCGTGCGGGCTATGATGATCCCTTTTCTATCGATAATGGTCCCAAGCCACTCGGGCGGTATATCCTGTTGCGCGAGAATTTGCAGCAGCGAGTTTGGCGACGTGCTTGATGCCAAGACGAATCGGACCTTTCCATTGCGAACGACAGGCACGGCTACGCCGACCAGATGCTTGCGGGACACGCGACCCAAGAAGAGATCAGAAGCGACCGGTTGAGAGCTCTTGATGACCTGTTGGAACTGTTCCAGATCCCCAACGGAAGGCAAAGGGGAGCCGAGAGGGAGGAAGAGGTTTAGAAGCTGGCGGCTCTCTGAGTCGGTGAGCAGAATATTGTTCCAGTCCTTGCGGGTCTTTAAGACCCGCGCCGCTTCCACGCGGAACGCGCTCAGATTCCCGGAATCAAGGTGCTTCGAGGAGCCGAGCGCCTGCAGGGTGCTGGCCCAAGCCGCGACCTCGCGATCTACGGCGAGCGAGAGGGCGCGGGTCGTGTCTACCAGCCGGTTTTCGACAGTGGCCCGTTGCTGTTTGTCGAACACCGCGATTATCACGCTGGCAAAGATCAGCACCGGCAGCAGCGCAGCGACCACAAGAATGATTAGATGGGAGCGTAGCTTCATGTCAGTTAGGCAATAGGCAACAGCAATTACTGATAGCTCCCTTTAAGCAAAAATGCCCGGCCGGAATGATCCAGTCGGGCCCTCAGTTGATCTATAATGCGGAGACTCTCCCCAGAGTCCGGCAGTCCCCCGGCCTCACAATGCCAGAAAACAGGGCTGATTATCGCACTTAAAAAAGCAGGGTGTCAAGGCAGGTATGGTGCGAGGAAGGGGATTTGAACCCCTACGCCATCTCTGGCACTAGCCCCTCAAACTAGCGCGTCTGCCGATTCCGCCATCCTCGCACACATAAAAAGGGCAACAGGCGATAGGCAACAGCAAACAGGCAAGAGGAAGATGGTTCAACTCATGCCTCACGCCTTCCTCCTTAAGCCTTTCCCCTGACGCCTCAAGCCTGTTGCCTCGTGCCTAGGGACTTGCGGGCTTCTCGGGCTGTTGGGTCTGGGGTTGTGGCGCTGCCGATGGCGCTGAGGCTTGAGGGGTCGTAGCCGGTCCTGACTGCGGCCGGCGAGCAGGTTGTTGCGCCTCAACTTTTCCCCTGTCGAAGACACTGGAGGAAGGCTTCTTACCTGAGGCGTAACCCAGAGTCAATGAGGTGATCATAAAGACAATGGCCATGCCAGTAGTCAGTCGGGTAAGAAAGTTTCCCGCGCCGCTGCTGCCGAAAATGGTGGCGCTGGAGCCGCCGAACACCGCGCCCATGTCCGCCCCTTTGCCGGTCTGAAGAAGAACGACCAGTATCAGGCCGATGCTTACGATGACATGGATGATGATGACAAAAGTGATCATAGCGAAATTGGATTACAACAGCGAACGATTGCCAAAAAGTCCCGCGCTTTAAGACTTGCCCCTCCTACCAATAGGCCGTTGACCTCCGCCGCCAAGGAAAGCCCGCCCGCGTTGTCGGGTTTAACGCTGCCGCCATAGAGAATACGGCAGCTCGCGGCTCTCTCCTGACCCACGAGCCTTTTCAGAAAACCGCGAATCCTTTGGTGCACTGCGCTTGCCTGAGCCGCGGTGGCGTTGCGACCCGTGCCTATGGCCCAAACTGGCTCATAGGCAATTTCAATCTTTTTTATATCACTTTTCCCCAGCCCCTTCAATGCGACCCTGAGTTGCCGGGCAATGACCCGCGTTGTCTCCCCCTTCCTTCTTTCCTCCCATGTCTCGCCGACGCAGAGGATAGGCTGGAGCCCTGCGCCTAAAGCCGCGAGCATTTTTTTCGCTACGGTTTGGTCGCTTTCATGGAACAGATGGCGGCGCTCCGAGTGGCCGATGATAACGAAGCGGCAGCCCGCCTCTTTGAGCATCTTTGGGCTGACTTCTCCAGTGAAAGCGCCTTCTGCCTCCCAGTGGACGTCCTGGGCGGCGAGATGTACGCTGCTTCCCTTGATAACTTTCTGCACAGCCGTGAGCGCTGTGAATGGGGGGGCGAGAACCACCTCCACTCCGTGCAGGGCTCTCATTCCCCTGCGGATCTGGCGCGCCAGGGTTGGGGCCTCGCTCTCGGTGCCGTGCATTTTCCAGTTGCCCACGACTAGAGGCTTCATAAATCTTCCTGGGGTGCCCTAGCTCGGGGCACGAGTTTTCGGGCCGAGGGCAATGGGCCTGTGCCTTGAGGCTGTGAGCATACCGGTCCAATTGTTCTTACTTTGCGGAGTCTGCACGCTCGATGCCCTCGTCCCTTATCCTCGCGCCCCTCGCTTTTCCCGTGCGAGTGTAGGACCAAAAGCCTCATCTCGGCTCCTCGAGGGCCTGAATGCCGGGTAGTGTTTTCCCTTCCAAGAACTCGAGCGTCGCCCCTCCGCCGGTGGAAAGGTGAGTGATTTTGCCCTCGACCCCCGCCTGCATGACTGCGGCTACCGTGTCTCCGCCGGCGACGACGCTAATGGCGCTATGTTCGGCCAGGGCCTGGGCTATAGATCGGGTGCCCCGGCTGAAATTTTCCTCTTCGAACAGACCCAGGGGACCGTTCCATAGTATGATCCTCGCCTTACGGATCTCCTGACGGAATTGGGCTATTGTTTTCGGACCGATATCCAGCCCGATATGATCCGGCGGGATGTTGAGCCCGGTAGTGATCGGGTTCTTCTCGACCTCCTCCGCTGCGATATGATCGGTGGGCAGCAACAGCGCTATCCCCTGGCTTTCTGCCTGGCTGATGAGTTCACGCGCCAGGGGAATCCGCTCCTCTTCGACCAGCGATTTCCCGACAGAGATCCCCTTTGCTTTGAGAAAGGTGTAAGCCATCCCGCCCCCGATGAGGAGAGAGTCCACTTTGGGAATCAGGTTTTTCAGCACGCCGATTTTATCCGAGACCTTGGCCCCTCCCAGGATGGCGACAAACGGTTTCTCCGGGCTGGAGAGGAGCCGTCCGAGATAATCCAGCTCCTCTTGCAGGAGAAAACCGGATCCCTTCTGGCGGAAAAACTTTGCCATCCCGGCGGTCGATGCGTGCGCCCGATGCGCGGTCCCAAAGGCGTCATTGACGTAAACATCCGCCAGGGAGGCAAGGGCTTGGGAAAAAGCCGGATCGTTAGCCTCCTCCTCTTTATGAAAGCGCAGGTTTTCGAGCAGGATCACCTTATGGCCGGGATCCTTGACCAGCGCCTCAACCTTGGGTCCAATACAGTCCGGCGCCAGAGTTGCCTGGCAGGCGAGCGATTTCTCAAGGTGATCGCGCACCGGGGCGAGGCTCCACTCCGGGTCTGCTTTGCCCCCCGGCCGTCCCAGGTGCGAAGCAATCAGAAGTTTTTCAGCCCGCGCGAGAACAAAACGCAGCGTCGGCAACACGCTCTCAATGCGGTGCGTTTCCGTAATCTTGCCTTTTTTGACCGGGACATTGAAATCAACCCGGACAAAGACCCTTTTGCCGGTGAGATCCAGCTCTTCCAACCTGCGGATCATAAAAATTTGCTCCTTGAAGCGTGAATCTGCTGACTACCTGGCTAAAGGGGCAGGCCCCATTTGACTAAATACAGGGGTTGTAATACTTTTTCAAATGAATAGTTGGATTCTTCAATGCCTTCCTTTTGGTTTCTTCAGTTGCTGGCCCAAACAGGATTTACGGCTAACCAGCAGCAGGGAATATTGGACCTGGTCAGAGGCTCCGGTCCTATTGTCCAGGGAGTTCTCTATACCCTTATATTATTCTCGGTAGTAAGCTGGGGGATCATTTTTTACAAGTATCGCCAGATCCGGGCAGCCAAAGGCGAATCCGAAAGGTTCAGAGAGATTTTCTGGGAGAGCCGCAACCTCGCATCCATTCATGACGCGAGCCGGGAATTAAAATTGGGTCCGGTAGCTCAGGTCTTTCGCGCCGGCTACGAGGAGTTATTGCGGATTACCCATAGCAAGAAAGAGTCCGCGCACGGCGAGGGCCTGACCACGGAGTTGGGCGGCGTCGACAATGTGGCGCGGGCGATGAAGCGCGCGACGAGCATGGAGATCACCAAACTGGAAAAATCTCTGACTTTTCTGGCCACAACCGCGAGCACGACGCCTTTTATCGGGCTCTTCGGCACGGTCTGGGGGATCATGAATGCCTTTCGGGGCCTCAGCGTTACCCATTCCTCCAGCATCCAGGCGGTTGCTCCCGGCATCGCCGAGGCATTAATTGCCACCGCGGCCGGTTTGGCCGCGGCCATACCCGCGCTAATGGCGTACAACCATTTTGTCCAGAGGATTAAAGTCTTGACCGCTGATATGGACAATTTCTCGCACGATTTTTTGAATATTGCGGAGCGCCATTTTTTGAAATAGGCAACAGGCGAAAGGCAACAGGCAACAGAAAATTAAAAACTCAAAATTAAAAATGAAGGAGTTTTAAACCATGGCTGTCGATTCTTCATCCCAGAGAGATGGAACGACGATTTCCCAAATCAATGTGACTCCTTTGGTGGATGTGATGCTGGTGCTTTTGGTGATTTTCATGGTGACGGCGCCGATCATTCAACAAGGCATCCAGGTGAATCTGCCGCAGGCGAAGGCCGGGGCCATCCCAGGGAAAGAGGAGCAGTTGGTGGTGGCGATCGCCCGCAATGGGAGGATCTATCTCAATGACAACCCGATGACGCTCGCGGAGCTGGGGCAGAAGCTTCGCGCCATTCGCCAGCTCCAGCAGGACAAGGAGGTCTATCTGCGGGCGGACCAGGATGTCCGCTACGGCGTCGTTATGAAGGCGATCGCGGAGATCAAACAGGCAGGGATTGAAAGGCTGGGGATGGTGACCCGTCCGTCAACGCAAGAGGGATAAATGGCGGATATCTACTCGACTCCGATGAGGGCGCTGAAAGGCCGCTCGCTTTCTCCTGTGGGGGAGAGTGGCGGAAGGCTTTGGCGGTGGGTCACCGTCTCAGGCGTGATTCATCTCATGTTCATTTCCGGCCTATTCCTTATGCCTCACATGCCGTCCCGCAGAGGCCCCTCGTACCCGGTTTATACGGTTGAATTGGTGGGCGGGGAAAAATTGGGCGGCACCAACCTGGGATCCGTCTTGGAGTCTCCACCGCCGGCAAAAAAGAGGAACGAAAAAGTAAAGGCTGAACCGCCCCCACGGGTTGAGGTAGCCAAGAAAGAGAAGGCGAAGGCGAAGGCGGTGGAACGTCCGGCTTTGATGCGGGAAGAAACCACGGTCAAGAAGTCTAAGAAAGAGGTGAAACAGGAACCTCAAGTAGAACAGGCGACTCGGACAGAACAGGCGCTGCCCGGTCAGTTGCGGGAGAAATTGATTCAAGCGGCTTTGGAGCGGGTCAGGGATCGGGCCGAGAGCGGGCAAAAAAAGCAAAAAGGGGAAGCGATCAGCGCCGGTCCCAGCGAGGGTGAGGGCGCCGCCTCCATCGGCTCGGGGGGGAGAGGCGGGGGGATTGTAAAGGGAGTTGACTTCATCGTCTATTACAACCAGATGCGTCGCTTGATTCGCGAGCGCTGGACTTGGGTGGGCAAAAGGAGCGATTTGGAAGTCACTGTCCGCTTCGGAATCCAGGAGAATGGCGAGATCGTTGCCCTCAAGGTTGTTCAGAACTCCGGGGATCTCTCCTATGACGATTCGGTGTTTCGCGCGGTGCGTAGGGCGAGCCCCTTGCCGCCGCCCCCGGAGAGCTATCGCAAGGATTTTATGGACGTGGAGCTGACATTCCGTCCGAAGGATCTGGGTGGCTAGCCGATGTTTTTCAGGGCGCTTCTTACTTTCCTATTGACCCTCTGGCTGACTTCGCAGCCCCTTTATTCCCAAGTGAGGGGAACGATTGTCGGGCCAGGGGCCGAGCGTTATCCGATAGCGATTTCCCCGCTGAGAAACCTGGGAGCGGGCGAAGATGCAGGTCGGCTTTCCGAGGGCATAGCGGACATTATAGCTCGAGACTTGGAGCTTTCAGGCTGGTTCCGGATACTGGACCGGTCAGCTTACATCGAAGATCCTCAGAAAAGCGGTATCACCTTGGGAAACTTCGATTTTAGGGACTGGTCGGTGATCGGCGCCGAGGGATTGGCCAAGGGAGGCTTCAACCTTGGAGGCGACGAGCTGGCGGTAGAGCTGCGCCTCTTTGATGTCTACCAGGCGAAGCAGATCGTGGGGAAAAAATACGCCGGGAAGGCGAAGGAATTCCGCCGCATCGCTCATAAATTTGCCGACGAAATCATTTTCCAGTTCACCGGTGTGCCGGGGGTTTTCAACACGAGGATCGCCTACGTTTCCAACGCGGGAGGTCGTTTTAAGCAGGTCTACATCGCCCATCTGGATGGAAGCGAGAGGATCCAGGTGACGAAGGACCCAACGATTAACTTATTTCCTTCTTGGAGCCCGGATGGCCGGTCGATTTTCTACTCTACCTACGGCTACAGGGAACGGGCTCCGGGCCTGTATCTGTTTAATCTTTTCACCGGCAAAGATACCAAGTTCTTAAGCGGCGGCGGCTTGAATCTTGGCGGCAAATGGTCTCCCGATGGAAAGTTCGTTGCTATGTCACTCGAGAGGCAGGGAAACGTGGATATCTATTTGCTGGATACTACGGGGAAGATCGTGCGCCGGTTAACGGAAGATCCGGCCATTGAGGTGTCTCCTGCCTGGTCTCCGGACGGAGGCCGCTTAGCTTTCGTCTCCAGTCGAAGCGGTAGCCCGCAGATCTACGTTCTGGAACTTGCCAACGGAAAGGCGCGCCGCCTTACCTACACGGGAGGATACAACACCTCTCCTAGCTGGTCCCCCGCTGGCGACAAAATTGCTTATACGGGAAGGGCGGGCGGTCGCTTTCAGATCTTTACTATTGCGGCTCAGGGCGGGGACGCGCAGCAGCTCACGTCGAACTCCGCAGATAACGAGGATCCTTCATGGTCTCCTGACGGGAGATACCTTGCATTTACTTCTAATCGGAAAGGCCGATACCAGCTCTACCTGATGCAGGCGAGCGGGGAAAATCAGCAAAGATTGACAGGTTCAGGGGGAGATGATACAAATCCGTCGTGGTCGCCGCGTTTGGAATAAACGCCTTTATAGATTAATCTAAGTTGGGGATAAGAAAGGAGAGAGAGATGGTTGATCGATTGCGCGTGTCGTTGTATGGGATGATGTTCTTCGCCTTTCTTGCTTTAACCGGTTGTCCCCCGCCTGCTACCACCAAGCCTGAGGCCCCGCCTCCGGCGCCGCCGCAACCAACCGCCAGAGAGAGCGCTCCGGCGGGTCGTGCAGCTCCCTCCCCTTCGAGTTTGGAGGCAGCGCGTCGCGGCACAACCCCGGCGCCCAGCCCTTTGAATGATATCTATTTTGATTTTGACAAGTATGATCTGAAGACAGAAGCTCGAGGCACGCTCAAGGCCAATGCCGGTTGGCTGAAGGCGAACCCTGCGGCTCGGGTAGAAATCGAAGGGCACTGTGACGAGAGGGGGACCAACGAGTACAATTTGGCTCTGGGAGCGAAACGGGCTCAGGCTGCTAAAGACTACCTGGTCACCCTGGGGATCTCTAAAGAGCGGTTATCGACTATCAGCTACGGCGAAGAGCTGCCGGTCTGCAAGGAGCAAAACGAGGGATGCTGGCAGAAGAACCGTCGGGCACGTTTTGTGATCGTCTCTGCCAAGCCAGCCTCGTGAAGTTAGAATTTAAGAATGCAGAATTCAGCATCCAGCATCCTGAATTCTGACTCCTGGCTCCTGGATTTTTTCTCCTAAAACCATGAAGGGCTTTTTATCTTTGCTCCTCATGCTGGTTGGGATGGCCCTATGGGGCTGCGCTACCCCCCAACAGATAGAGCTTATCGAGCGGGAGCAGCGGCGCCTTCGCGTGGAAAACGCCGCCACTCAGAGTGAGTACGACGGCGTCCGCTCCACTTTGGCGGACACCCGCGCCAACGTCCAGCAGGTGCAGGAGGAGTTAGGCGCGTTGAAAGAGAAGGTCGAGGAGGTCCGTTATCAGCTTGACCGCCAGCTTGGCCAGTCCGCCCGTGAGGGAGATCAGAGAGTTAAAGAGATCGAGGCGCGGATAGCCAAGGTGAGCTCGGAGCTCCAAGCCCAGGGGACGTTATTGAAGGCGCGCGAGGAGGAATTGAAGATCCTCCGAGAAGCCGTGAAACAAGCTCCCGGTAGTCAGGAGTCGGCGGCCCCGCGCGAAGGCGCTACGTCGAGTGAGTTGATCCGGGAAAAGCCGTCGGCAGAGTCGGAAGCTGTCAAGAAAGATTACGAAGTGGCGTGGAGACTGTTGGAGAAGAAGGATTACCGGGTCGCCATTGCTCGGTTTAAAGACTTTATCAGAAAACATTCCCAGAGCGAGTATGCGGACAATGCCCAGTATTGGATTGGAGAGAGTCATTACGCGTTGCGAGAGTTTGACCAAGCCATTCTGGAGTTTGACGCGGTTCGGCGCAAATATCCGAAAGGAGACAAGGTGCCGGCAGCTCTTCTCAAGCAAGGTTTTGCCTTTGCTGAGCTCGGGGATAAGGTGGACGCCCGTTTGATTCTCCAGGAACTCGTCGATCGGTATCCCCAGTCAGAGGAGGCTGCCAAGGCGAAACAAAAGCTGAAGGCCCTGGAGTCATGACCCCTAGCATACTCCGAGTCCTGGAAAACCACCTCTGAGTTTTTTTAATCACCTTGCGCCAGCCATCAGCATTCAGCCGTCAGCAATCAGCGGGTGCATAGAAGCTGGGCGCTGGTAGCTGAGAGCTTCTCTAAAAACTATGGAGATCGTTCGCCATATAGAGGATCGAAACTTATCCATTGCGAAATCCGTCCTGACCCTGGGCAACTTTGACGGCATTCACCTGGGCCACCAAGCCCTGCTGCAACGAGTGGTCCAGGACGCTCAGGCGCTAGGTGGCCGCTCGGTGGTTTTAACCTTTGAGCCCCATCCACTCAGGCTCCTGGCCCCTGAGCGCGCTCCCCGGCTGATCTTGACGCATAAAGACAAGATGAACCTCCTCGATTCCTTTGGAGTGGATGTGGCGATCATTCAGGCCTTCCATCGGGCCTTCGCGAGCATGGAGGCCGACGCATTTGTTCGCCGCTATTTAATCGAGCGCCTCCGGGTTCGTAAGATGTGGGTGGGAAGGGACTTGAGGTTCGGTAAGGGGAGAAAGGGCCGGGTGGAGGATCTCATGCGATGGGGCGACGCCAGTGGGTTTGAAGTCGGGATCGTAGAGCCGGTGGAACTGGGGGGGGTGCGCGTCAGCAGCAGCCGGATCAGGGCCATGCTTGAGCGGGGTGAGGTGCAAGACGCTGAGCGGTTTCTGGGCCGTTACCATTTTGTCTCGGGGCGGGTGATTCCCGGCCATCAAAGAGGGCGCCAGCTCGGTTTTCCAACTGCCAACATTGTTCCGCGGACGGAGGTGCTCCCCTTGGACGGCATCTATGCCACTTTCTTGCAGGCGGGCGAGCGCCTGTGGCAGAGCGTTACCAACATCGGGGTGAATCCGACCTTTGGAGACGCGCCGAGGACCGTTGAAAGCTATGTTTTCGATTTTTCGGGAGACCTCTACGGCCGGTCCGTGAAATTGTTTTTTGTTAAGAGGATTCGAGAGGAGAGAAAGTTTTCCTCACCTGAGACTCTAGTGGAGCAGATGAAGAAAGATGTCTTGAGTGCCCAGCAGATCTTGAGTCAGAGCCGAAAACACGAGCGGGTAGGACTGGCAAGGTAGCAAAAAATGCAAATTGCAAAAGGCAAATTGCAAAATTTAAATTTCATTTTGAGATTTTCATTGTGCTAAACCGTTTGGCTGTGGATGAAGAGCACGTCGGCATGCGCCTGGATCTTTTCCTGACGCGTCATTTTCCTGACGCTCCACAGGCGGGAAGGTGGAGCCGGTCCGGCATCCAGAGGATGATTGCCGAGGGGCAGATCATCCTGAACGGGAATAGAACAAAACCCAGCACGCGTCTCAAGTCCAACGACTGTATTGAGATTGAGCAGATACCTCCACGAGAGACAGCGTTAGCGCCAGAGGCGCTGCCGCTGGATATCATCTATGAAGACGAGGATTGCATTGTGATCAATAAGGCGGCCGGGATGGTAGTCCATCCGGCTGCCGGAAGGCGAAGCGGAACGTTAGTGAATGCCCTCCTCTATCACTGCCCAAATCTCAGGGGTATTGGCGGAGAGCGGCGTCCGGGAATTGTCCATCGGTTGGATAAGGACACGTCTGGCGTCATGGTTGTTGCAAAGCACGAACAGGCCTTTCACCACATCGCTCTGCAGTTTAAGGAACGGCGCGTTCTCAAAGAGTATCTCGCCCTCGTGTGGGGGCTGGTTGATCCAAAGAGGGGAGCGGTCAATCGTCCCATCGGCCGTCACAGAAGCGACCGAAAAAGGATGTCGAGCCTTTACTCCCTGCCCGGCTTGAGGGAGGCCTTAACGGAATGGCAGGTGAAAGAGTCCTTTGGTGTGGGGGCAACCAGGGAGGCAAATGGCTGGGTCACCTTGTTGCGCCTCAGGCCTCATAGCGGACGCACCCATCAGATCCGCGTGCATCTCGCGGACCAGGGATATCCCGTGGTCGGGGACCGAACCTACGGTCGTAGGCGCGGCGTGCTCGGCAGGGATCGGGTGGGACTGCCGGCTCTGGACGATTTTCCGCGTCAGGCCCTCCACGCAGAGCGCCTCGGTTTCAGCCATCCGCGTACTGGTTTGGCGGTCGAATTCACCGCCCCCCTGCCGTTGGACATGCAGCGGCTTTTGGACTCTCTGAGGGAACTCCGTTCCCTCAGCGACCGGAGAAAAGCGGGGGAGGGGGGTTGACAAGGAGGTTTGTTTTTTTTATGATGGGGCATCTTCGGCTTCCTGATTCAGCGATACTCTTTGGAGCTAACCCCACACTAAGGTTGTCATTCACTGTATTCCGACCTAAACCTTTGATTTGGATTTCAAACATAAGATTCACTTCTGTGTTGCGACCTTTGTTGTCTTGAAATACCGCGTCTGTAAGCAGGACCTCCTAATCGTAGTCGTAGGGCAATTGTTGCGTTTTGGAAACGTCCGTGCCTCGGGGAGTTGAGGTTAGAGGGTTCGGTAGAACGGATGAAGCAGGGTAGGATGGGCTTTAGAAAAATTCACTTTTGGGCATGAAAGGAGACGCATGGTTATGGTACGTGGGAGGACTCGATCCGAGTCGGACGTGGTGGAGGAGAATGGGTTAAATCTTAAGTCGCTCAAAGAGAAGAGGATCAGCGAGCTGGCAACTATCGGCAAAAACTTCAATATCGAAGGCGCGGCCAACATGCGCAAGCAGGAGCTGATCTTCGCCATCCTGCAGGCCCAGACCGAGCAGAACGGCTATATCTATGGGGAGGGGGTGCTGGAGACGCTCCCTGATGGTTTCGGTTTCCTCAGAGCCCCGGACTATAATTACCTTCCTGGTCCGGACGATATTTATGTCTCTCCCAGCCAGATACGCCGCTTCAATCTCCGCACGGGCGATATCATTTCGGGACATATCCGTCCCCCCAAAGAGGGCGAGCGCTACTTTGCCCTGCCCAAAGTGGAATCGATCAACTACGAAGACCCCGAGAGGGCAAGGGACAAAATTCTCTTCGATAACCTCACGCCCCTCTATCCCAATGAGCGCTTCAAACTGGAATACCAGCCTGACGAATACACGACACGCGTCGTGGATCTCTTGACTCCGATCGGCAAGGGTCAGAGAGGGCTGATTGTGGCTGCCCCTCGGACAGGTAAGACGATGATGCTGCAGAGCATCGCTAAGGCCCTTGCCCAAAACCACAAAGAAGTGATCCTGATTGTCCTTCTGATTGACGAGCGGCCCGAAGAGGTAACCGATATGCAGCGCTCGGTGGACGGGGAAGTCGTCAGCTCAACCTTTGACGAACCCGCAACGCGCCACGTTCAGGTAGCCGAGATGGTGATTGAAAAGGCCAAGCGGCTGGTAGAACACGGAAAGGACGTGGTGATCTTGCTCGACAGCATCACCCGTTTGGCTCGGGCCTATAATACGGTGGTGCCCCCGAGCGGCAAGATCCTATCCGGCGGGGTGGACTCCAATGCGCTGCATAAACCGAAAAAGTTTTTTGGGGCCGCTCGCAACATCGAGGACGGCGGGAGCCTCACCATCATTGCGACGGCCCTTATAGATACCGGCAGCCGCATGGATGAGGTGATCTTTGAAGAGTTCAAGGGGACCGGCAACATGGAGATCCATTTGGACCGACGCCTGATGGATAAGCGGGTTTTCCCGGCGATCGACATCAACAAGTCGGGAACGAGAAAAGAAGAGCTTTTGATATCCAGGGAAGATCTGAATCGAATCTGGATACTGCGGAAGGTTTTATCGCAGTTGAGTGTAGTGGAGGCGATGGAGTTTTTGTTGGACAAGATTCATGGGACGAAGAACAACAAGGAGTTCCTTGAATCCATGAACCAATGACCCGCCCTGTTTCCTTTTCGCCGCCTTGCACCGGTTGCAGATCTTTGTTAAAACCGCAAGATCGTTAAGTCTTTTTGATTGATGCCCCAGGACGCCCATTGGGCGTTTGGGATCCCGGGAGCCAGAGACTTTCCGGGAGTCATTTCACACCCTTTCTGATCCTCTCCCTGGTGCCCATGATGGGTAAGGAGCGGAAGTGAGGAAAGGGGAGGATACAACCAAAGGAGCGTAGTTTATGGCCGAGATATCCATGAAGCAGCTTTTGGAGGCAGGGGTTCACTTTGGTCATCAGACCAGCCGCTGGAATCCCAAGATGAAGCCCTACATTTTTGGGGCCCGTAACGGCATTCACATCATTGATCTGCAGCAGACGGTCACGATGTTCAAAAGCGTTGCCGCCTTTGTCCGCGACCTCGCCGCTGGCGGAGGAAATATTCTGTTCGTGGGGACAAAAAAACAGGCCCAGGAAGCGATCAAAGAGGAGGCAGAGCGGAGCGGGATGTTCCATGTCCACAACCGGTGGCTGGGCGGGACCCTTACCAACTTTGCAACTATTCGCCAGAGCATCGAGCGGCTGCGAAGGCTTGAGGAGATGCAAAACGACCCCAAGATTGTCGAGGCCCTGACGAAGAAGGAGATGTTGGGCCTGAGGCGCGAAAAAGAAAAACTGGAGCAGGCCCTGGGCGGGATTAAGGGCATGAGAAAGCTTCCCGACGCTATTTTTGTGGTTGATCCAAACCAGGAAGAGATCGCGGTTAAAGAGGCGAGAAAACTGGGGATCCCCGTGGTGGCTGTTATCGATACTAATTGCGATCCAGACATGGTGGATTGCAAAGTCCCCGGCAACGACGATGCCATACGGGCGATCAGGCTCTTTTGCGCCGCCATCGCGGACGCTGTGGTTGAAGGGAAAGCGCTCTACGAGCAGTCCTTGGTAAAGGATAAAGAGGATGAGAAGACAGCGGAGCCAACGGCTGCGGCTGCTGAGGCTGACCCTGCTGTGACCTCGGCGGCAGGAGGGATATAATTTCGATGGAAGTGCATGCCGCTTCAGTTAGAGAGCTGCGGGAAAAGACCGGCGCCGGCATCATGGATTGCAAAAAGGCGCTGGCTGAGTCTGGGGGGGACCTGGAAAAGGCGGTGGATTACCTGCGTCGCAAAGGTCTGGCGGCTGCGGCAAAGAAAATGGGCCGTGTGGCGGCCGAAGGACTGGTGGGGGCGTACATCCATGCGGGCGGGAAGATCGGTGTCTTGGTTGAGCTGAACTGCGAGACGGACTTCGTAGCGCGAACAGCAGAATTTCAAGCGCTATTGAAAGATATTGCCATGCAGATTGCGGCCACGAACCCCCGATATATTCGCCCGCAGGACGTTCCCCCCGAGGAGCTGGAGAGGGAAAGGGAAATCTATCGGCGTCAAGCGGCGGATTCGGGGAAACCGGAGAAAGTGATCGACAAGATCGTGGAAGGGAAGATGGAGCGGTTTTATTCCGAGTTCTGTCTGCTCGAACAGGCTTTTATCAAGGATCCGGATCGCAAGGTGGGGGATTTGATGAAAGACACTGTGGCAAAACTACAGGAAAACATCCAAGTACGCCGTTTCGCCCGCTACCACCTCGGCGAGGGAGTAGAAAGGGGATAGGCGGCTTGGAATGGGTGGTGCGAAACTAAAATATAAGCGGGTCATCTTGAAGGTTACCGGTGAGGTCCTCGCAGGCGCGCAAAAATACGGGATTGACTCCAAAATGGTGCGGGCCTTTGCCGAAGAAATCAAAGAGGTCAAAGAAATGGGCTGTGAGATGGCCTTGGTCATCGGCGGAGGGAACATCCTTCGCGGCGCGGAGGCGAGCGAGGGCGGAATGGAGCGGGCCACTGCGGACTACATGGGAATGCTGGCTACGGTCATCAACAGTCTTGCCCTGCAAGATGCCCTGGAGAAGAGCGGCGTCTCGACCCGGGTTATGTCTGCGATAGAAATGCGTCAAGTGGCGGAGCCCTATATTCGACGCCGGGCGACCCGGCATCTGGAAAAAGGACGGGTCGTGATCTTCGCCGGCGGGACCGGCAACCCCTATTTCACGACCGATACCACGGCCAGCCTTCGAGCCATGGAAATCGGCGCCGACGTAATTCTCAAGGCGACCAAAGTAAAAGGGGTCTACGATGCTGACCCCCTGAAGCATGAGGGGGCCAAGATGTACGGGGAGTTGACCTATATCGAGGTGCTGAATAAAGAACTCAAGGTCATGGACTCCACCGCGATCTCTCTTTGCATGGACAACCAGTTGCCCATCGTCGTCTTCAACATTATGGAGAAGGGCAATATTAAGAGAGTTGTCCGTGGTGAAGGGATCGGCACCCTGGTGAGCGCAGGTAAGAGATGAACGAGGGTTTTTTTACTGAGGTCCAGAAAGAAATGGAAAAGTCCGTGGTGGCCTTTCGCAAAGACCTTGCGAAGGTGCGAACGGGAAGGGCCTCGACCGCGCTGCTGGAGGGGGTTATGGTGGATTACTACGGCAGCCCGACTCCTATCAATCAGCTAGCCAACCTGGGTGCTCCGGAAGCGCGCCTGTTAGTAGTTCAGCCCTACGACAAAGGGGCCATCGGCAACATCGAAAAGGGCATCCTTAAAGCGGGTCTGGGGTTGACGCCCAACAACGACGGGAAAGTGATCCGGATTCCCATCCCTGAATTGACCGAGGAGAGACGCAAGGAACTGGTCAGGCACGTGAAGAAAGTAGCGGAAGAGTTCCGCGTCTCCATCCGCAACCACAGGCGGCTCACGATTGAGAAACTCAAGGAGATCACCAAAAATAAGGAGATTACCGAGGACGATCTCAAACATAATCAGGATCGAGTTCAAAAAATTACCGATGACTTCATCGGCAGGATCGACAAGGTACTGAAGACCAAAGAAGACGAAATCATGGAGGTCTGAGGTCTGCCTCATTTCCCTCCCGCCATTCACAATCCAGCATGAATCTAAAGGGCTTAGACAAGGGCCGGTTGCCCGGACATGTGGCCATCATTATGGATGGCAACGGACGTTGGGCCCGCTTAAGGGGCAAGGGGCGCATCGAGGGACACCGCCGGGGTAGGGCGTCGGTCCGAGCGGTCGTGGAGATGAGCCGTAAACTGGGGATCCCCTATCTTTCTCTCTACGCTTTTTCCACCGAAAATTGGCTGAGGCCCAAGGACGAGGTGCACGCGCTGATGGGCCTGCTCGAGCATTACTTGACGGTGGAGCAACCGAAGATGATGCGGCACGGTATCCGTCTCCTCGCCATCGGCGACAGGAGCCGTCTTCCAGTCCCGGTGCTGCAGACCCTGGAGCATGCCGTCGAGGCAACGCAGCACAACAAAGGAATGACCGTTCTGCTTGCTCTCAGCTACAGCGGTCGCGACGACATCGTCAGGATGGTTCAGCGCATAGCGCGAAAGGTAAAGGAAGGTGTGTGCGCTGTGGAGGACATCAAGGAGGAGATGGTCTCCGCGCACATGGAGACGAAATCCATCCCGGATCCGGATCTTCTGATCCGCACCAGCGGAGAGATGCGCATCAGTAATTTCTTCCTCTGGCAGATTCCTTACACGGAACTCTACATCACTCCTGCCCTCTGGCCAGATTTTCGTGAAGCAGAATATCTTGAGGCGCTCTTGGAGTTTCAACGCCGCCGCAGGAGATTCGGCCGTACCGATGAACAGATTGCACAGCCTCTTCGCTCCGTGGGCAGGAACCGGTGAACACGCAGATCCGGTCCAGGGTGATAACCGCCTCGGTGGGGGTCCCCCTTTTGATCTTGATCATCGGTTGGGGTCGAGCAGGCCATTTCTCGCTGCTGGTTTTTTTGGCTACCGCCATCGCCCTGTGGGAGTATTTCTTCATCGTCTTTCGCGACCGCCCGAAAGAGCGGACCCTCGGCATAGCCCTGGGGGCGTTGTTGTCCCTTGGTATTGTCATCCCGGGTGCCCCTGAGCCTGGGTTGTCCCTGGGCATTGTAATCCTCCTGATCTTCTCGACGTATCTTTTTCCTGGCGGCGAGCTGGAAAAGAGATACCAACACCTGAGCTGGACCCTCCTGGGAGTTCTCTACATCGGCTATCTGGTTCCCCATCTGGCTCTACTCTACCAGTCTCGGGATGGCAGGGCGTGGGTCTTTTTTCTCTTTCTGGTGATTATGACAGGAGATACGGCGGGCTATTTCGCGGGTAATGCCATCGGCAAGAACAAGCTGTATCCTGAGATCAGTCCTGGCAAGACCGTGGAAGGGGCGATCGCTTCCCTGGCAGCCAGCGTGCTTGCGGGGATCCTTGGAGGGATTTTTTTGCTGCCGGCGATCCCTTGGGTGGAAATCCTACCGCTCTCGCTTGTTCTGAGCATTCTCGGTCAGGTAGGGGACCTCTTTGAATCGTGGATCAAGCGGGTCTTTTCTGTCAAGGATTCGGGCTCCCTCCTTCCCGGCCATGGCGGGTTGCTGGATCGAATGGATAGTCTTATATTCCCAGTCGTGTTCACCACCTATTATCTGAGGTTGCTGCACCCATGAAGTCGATCGTAGTGCTGGGCTCCACCGGCTCGATCGGGGTTAGCACGCTGGATTTGGCGCGCCGCTTCCCGGATGAGTTTAGGGTCCGGGGCCTTGTTGCCGGTCGCAATCTCAAACTCCTCGCCGCCCAAATCAAAGAGTTCGCTCCGCAATGGGTCAGCGTCAAGGAGCAAGAGGGAGTTCCTCTCTTGCGCAAGACTCTGGGCGATCAGAAAACAGAGATCCTGTGGGGAGAGCACGGCGCCACCGTTGTAGCTACCGCGAACGCAGTGGACGTCGTGGTCGCAGCGATTGTCGGGGGCGCCGGTTTGGTGCCGACCTTGGCGGCGGTACGCGCGGGGAAGGAAGTGGCCCTTGCCAACAAAGAGGCCCTGGTCATGGCTGGGGAGATCTTTGTTCGGGAGGCGAAGAAAAAAGGGTCGCGGCTTCTTCCTGTGGACAGCGAACACAGCGCCATCTTCCAATGCCTGCAGGGAAACCGCCTGGAAGAGGTGGATCGCCTGATCCTCACCGCTTCCGGAGGACCCTTTCTCCATGTCTCTCTCAGGGCGTTGGATCATGTCACGGTGCAGCAAGCCTTGAGGCACCCGAACTGGAAGATGGGGCCGAAGATTACTGTCGACTCGGCGACGATGATGAACAAAGGGCTGGAAGTCGTAGAGGCTCGATGGTTATTCGATATGCTGCCGTCGCAGGTAGAAGTAGTGATTCATCCGCAGAGTATCGTCCACTCTATGGTCCGCTACCAGGATGGGTCCATCATCGCCCAGATGGGAATTCCGGATATGCGCATACCCATTGCCTACGCCCTTTCCTACCCTCATCGGTTGAAGGTGAACTGCCGCCGGTTGGAGTTAACCCGGCTGGGTGAGCTGACTTTTTCCCCTGTGGAGAAGAGGAGATTCCCGGCCCTGAATCTGGCCTATCAAGCACTGGCGGCGGGGGGGACCATGCCTGCGGTTCTCAATGCGGCAAATGAGGTCGCCGTCGCCGCCTTCTTAGAAAAGCGCATCGGCTTTCGTAAGATTCATCGAGTCATCGAAAGGACCATGGAGGCGCACGCCACGCGACGCCCGGGAGAGGTGCAGGAGATCCTGGAGGTGGATCGGTGGGCGCGGGACAAAGCGTTGGCGCTTATCGAGAGAGCGTAAAGGAGAAAGGACAATGGTGAATATTATTCATGCGGTTGTGGCAGCCCTCGTAGGTCTGGGGATTTTGATCATTATCCACGAGTTGGGTCACTTTCTTTTAGCAAAAAAAACAGGCGTAGGAGTTCTCACCTTTTCTATCGGTTTTGGCCCGAGGTTATTGGGGCGAAGAGTCGGCGAGACCGAGTACCTGGTAAGCGCCTTTCCCTTGGGGGGATATGTCAAAATGGTAGGAGAAGACCCCGAGGAGGAAGTCCAGGCAGGGGACACGCAGCGATCTTTCTCTCATCAAGGGCTTGCCAAGCGCGCGGCTATCGTGGCGGCCGGCCCGGTATTTAACCTGCTCCTGGCGGTCGTGATCTTTGCCTGCATTTTCATCTTCTTAGGCATACGCTTTCTAACGACACAGGTGGGCGCTGTGGAGCCAAATTCGCCGGCCGCACGGGCAGGCGTGCAAAAGGGAGACCGGATTGTAGGCGTTGACGGCCGGGAGGTAAAAAAGTGGGAGGACCTTTCCAGCAAGATCAAGGAGAGTCAAGGCAGGGCCTTGAAAGTTCGACTTCAGAGGGACAGCCATGAGCTGGAGCTTATCATTCAGCCGATCAAGAGGGAGGGAAGAAACATCTTTGGAGAGCAAACAGAAATCTGGGTGATTGGAATAGCAAGCGGCGAAGTTGCTGTTGAGAAAGTCAATCCCGTGCTCGCGGTAGGACAGGCCTTTTACGCAACCGGAGAGTATTCGGTTTTGACTGTGCTTGCTCTTTTCAAGATGATAAAAGGCGAAGTCTCTCCCAGGAATCTTGGGGGACCTCTCTTGATCGCGCAAATGGCGGGCCAGCAGGCGCGAGAGGGGCTGGGGAGCTTTTTGTTTTTTGTCGCCATACTAAGCATCAACCTCGGGGTACTGAATCTTTTGCCCATTCCTGTCCTGGACGGCGGACATTTGCTCTTTTTTCTCTTCGAATTGATCCTAGGCAAGCCGGTCAAACTCAAACACCGAGAAAGGGCTCAACAGGTCGGCATTTTTATTCTAGGCCTTATTATGATCTATGCTTTTTATAGAGATATCGCCAGGTTTTTTGAAGGATAGCTGCCAGCCATCAGCCGTCAGCGATCAGCTAAGAGGGAGAGGCGGGGGCTGATAGCTGAATGCTGAGAGCTAAGTGCTTTTTATGATTCTCGGAATCGACACGGCCACGGCAACAGCGAGTGTAGCTATCGTAGAAGAAGGGAAGCTGATTTTAGAAGAGGCGCGTTCCGCCCCAAAACAGGGCGGGCCAGGGGCGCGCGGTAATCATGCGGAAATCCTCCTGCCGTTGATCGATGCGGTTCTAAGCAGGGCGAGTCTATCATTATCTGAGATATCTGCCTTTGCAGTCTCTCTAGGTCCGGGTTCTTTTACCGGACTCAGAATTGGATTGAGTACAGTGAAGGGTCTAGCTTACGGATGGGAGATCCCCGTTGTTGGAGTTCCGACCCTGCCGGCCATAGCAACCAGGGTAACCGGCTGGGAGGGTTTGGTTTGTCCCTTTCTCGATGCCCGTAAAAAAGAGGTTTACGCTGCTCTGTTCCGGAGGAGAGATGGAGCTTTGGAGCGCCTGACCGAAGATCTCGTTTCTTCCCCTGACGCGATTATCGACAGGGCGGCGGTTCTTGGGCACTCAGAGCCCTGCCTATTCATAGGTGACGGGATCAAAGCTTACGGCAACCTGATTACTACCGCGTTGGCCGACAGGGGCTTTTTAACTCTAGGGGAGGCCTACCCCTCGACAGCATGCGCAGTCGCTCAATTGGGAGAGGCAAGAGTTAGAAGACAGGAGTTCGATTCAGTGGGTACGATGATTCCCCTGTACCTCAGGCCTTCGGAGGCTGAGCTTAAGAAGCGTGTAAGGTCTTAACAAAACAGCCTTTTATAACGGATTTTTATTGTTGCGTTGACAAAGAAGACACCGTAGGATAAATTAACAACCCCTAAGGACAAAAAGAAATAAGGAGGCTCTCTTATGGAGAGGAGAGAGGAAGAGTTTATCGTCTCTCTTTTAGATAGGGATCCGGAACTTAGAAGATATTATGAAGAGCACCAAGAGCTAGAGAAGAAACTTCTGGCATACCAGCACAAATCCCATCTGACTCCGGCAGAAGAGGTAGAGAAAAAAAGGCTTCAGAAGCTCAAGCTTGCGGGAAAAGACAAGATCATGGAGATCCTAGGGAAATACCGGCAGCCTGGCGTTCAAAGGGAGACCTCATGAAAAAGACCGGAGCGGAAATATTCGTCGAGTGCCTCAAAGAGGAAAGGGTCAAGGTTATATTCGGAATCCCTGGTGGAGTGGTTCTCAAGCTTTTCGACGTTTTGCACCAGCAGAAGGATGTCGAAGTGGTTTTGACTCGCCATGAGCAGGGCGCCGCGCATATGGCCGAGGGATATGCCAAGGCTACCGGCAAAGCGGGCGTGGTGCTCGTCACTTCCGGTCCTGGGATGACGAATATTGTAACCGGTCTGGCGGATGCCTATATGGATTCAATCCCTCTGGTCGCGTTCACCGGGCAAGTCTCCACTAACCTGATCGGGAACGACGCATTTCAGGAGGCCGATAACGTGGGGATCAGCCGTCCCTGCACCAAGCACAACGTTTTGGTGAAGGATGTGAACGACTTGGCGCGGACGATCAAGGAGGCTTTCTACATCGCCACGACTGGCAGGCCGGGACCCGTGCTGGTGGACATTCCCAAGGATGTGACCACGGATAAGGCAGAATTCAAGTATCCGGAGAAAGTGAACTTGCGCGGTTATAACCCGACGTACGAAGGGAACAAGCACCAGATCAAGCAGGCGGCCGACGAGATCATGAAGGCTCAAAAGCCCGTGATCTACGTGGGTGGAGGGGCTCTCTTCTCGGACGCGGCTGATGAAATCCTTGAGTTGGCCGAGATTACCCAAATCCCCGTCAACATGACGCTGATGGGGCTGGGGAGTTTTCCTGGCACTCATCCCCTTTCGATGGGCATGTTAGGCATGCATGGGAGCTACTGTAGCAATATGGCCATGCACCATGCCGATCTTTTGATAGCCGTGGGGGCGCGGTTTGATGACCGGGTGACCGGGAAGCTCTCTGATTTCTGTCCCGAGGCGCGGGTGATTCATATCGACATCGACCCCACTTCCATTAAGAAAAACGTCCTTGCCCATATTCCCATCGTCGGCGATGTGAAAGCCGTTTTGCGCCAGATGAATGTTCTTTTACGGTCGATGGATGGTAACCAGAAGGATCTGAAGGAGCGGCGCCGGCCGTGGCGGAACCAAATTGAGGAGTGGAAACGAGCCCATCCGCTGCGCTACCACCAGGACGATAAGATAACCAAACCACAGTATGTGATCGATAAGCTGTTTGAAATCACCAAGCACGAAGGAATCGTGGCGACGGATGTGGGCCAGCACCAGATGTGGGCTGCCCAGTACTTCAAAGGAACCAGGCCGCGGACTTTTATCACTTCTGGGGGGCTGGGAACGATGGGATTCGGTCTCCCGGCGGCGCTGGGCGCGCAGAAGGCCTATCCTGACAGGCTGGTTATGTGCATTACCAGCGAGGGGAGTTTTCAAATGAACCTGCAGGAACTGGCCACGGCGGCCGGACACAAGCTGCCGGTCAAGATCGTTTTGCTCAATAACGGGTTTCACGGAATGGTGCGGCAGTGGCAGGATCTCTTTTACGAGGGGCGCTACGCCTCGAGCCACCTCGGAAAGATCCCCGATTTTGTCAAGCTGGCCGATGCCTATGGAATCTACGGCTTGAGAGCTCTAAAGCCTGCGGAGGTGGAGCCGGTGCTCCGCGAGGGGTTCAAGCACAAAGGGCCCGTCCTGATGGACTTTCATGTGGATCCGTTTGAGAACTGCTATCCTATGATTCCGGCCGGTGGGGCGCAACATGAAATGGTGCTGGAAGATCCTCCGGAGCTCAGAAGGACGCAAAGGAGCGGGGCGGCGAAGAAAAAAGCCGAGGAAGGGGAAGGCGTTCTTCCAGCCTAAGACTCGTTATTCGTGAATCGTTGACTCGTATATTCGGGTCAATGGCACTACACTCCACGATTGAACGAATAACTAATAACGATTAACGAGTAACCATCACAGATGGAACGAATCATATCGGTCCTAGTAGAAAATAAGTTTGGCGTGCTGGCCAGGGTCGCTGGCCTGTTCAGCGCCCGGGGCTATAATATTGAAAGCCTCTCCGTAGCTCCCACCCTGGATCCGACGACCTCTATGATCACGATTGTGACGGGAGGCGATGAACGGGTCATTGAACAGATCATGAAACAACTGAACAAGGTGGTCGAGGTGCTCAAGGTTGTAGACATGACGGAGACGAGTTACCTGGACCGGGAAACCGCCTTGATCAAAGTTCACACCAGACCGGACCACCGGGACGAGGCTATACGGATCGCGGATATTTTCCGAGCCAAAATCGTTGATTCTTCCCCTGCCACCTATACGATAGAGGTGACGGGTGATGTGGACAAGGTTGAGGCTCTGATCAATATGCTGAAACCGCTCGGGATCAAGGAACTTATCCGCACCGGGCGCATCGCTATTCCGCGCGAGGCCAAACTCCCGTCCCGGCGAGAGCAGCAAACGGCCAAGGCCTGAGCCGGTAAATTCCCAGCCAAGAATGTCAAGGCAGACGTCCTCCACGAATCTGGAATGGATTTCTACGGGCTTCTGAAGAAGGGCCTCATCCAGAGGCATGAATCCTCTGAGAGGGCTGCTTTTCGCCCTAGTATAAGGATGAGAAAGGATTTTGGACAGTCGACGCTGAGACGCTGAACGTCACCCTCCCGGAATCTTAAGATCGACTCCCGTCCCAGTCATTTTCTCATTCCCGCGAGTGTTTCCCTGACTTCTTCAACGCAATGGACGGAAAGACCTCTGACGGGACGCCAATAAGGGGAAGAGATACAGTCAGAGTAGTGCCCTGATAAGGCGACTTTATCTGACGTAGCCTCTGGTGGTAAGTTCACCCAACTCCAGGGCATAAGCGAGGGCGCGATTTAGCTCCAGAATTTTAGCTTGGGGAAGGGTACTGACAAAGCGAGTGAGTTTCCGTTTAAACATAAGCATTAGGAAGTCGCACCGAATCGCACACGTCCGTGGCAGCCCTTCATCAAGCCCCAGAATCACCTCACTGTTTAAACCCAGAACGTCGCCGTAGACCGGGGCGCAAATAACTGTTGAAACGTCATCATTAGCAGCGATGAAGCAACGTGATACCACCACATAGAAACCGGGTTTATCTCCACGCTCCGCTATCCGTTCCTTGGTACGATAGATCTCGCCCCGCGTCATGGCTTAGCCTGCTCGGAGATAAGGGCACGGGCCTGTCGTTCCAACCGCTTGCGGTGCCTCTTGAAGATCTCCCGCTCTTGGGCCTCCCGGTCCCGCTGCCGTTGTTTTGTCAGGAACTCCCTGATAGCCATCCGGATGATTCCGGAGCGACTGCCACCGCGTCGCGGAGATTTCCTGGCAAACTCGTCAATAGACTCCAGAGTATCGTTCTCAATAGTAATCGCAATAGTTTTCATATTGACAATTCTTACATCTTTCAGAGAGCTTGCGCAAGGCCTCTTTGGCGGCGCCAACCGTGGAGCGGATGCAGAATGAAACACGCAGCAAGCGCGTTTTTGCGAAGTACGGCGAGATCACCGACGACCGAGATACTAGAAGGGACCTGGCAGGAATACGCCCCAACGATGCAGAAGTCTCTGCCCTTCACGCTGAGTCCGGCTGGCGATGTTTCTTGGGAGCTCCATGAAGACTCGGGCTTTGCCGCTTAGGATTTCCGTTCCGTAGCGAGAGAACCAACAACATTTGCCAACATGCCAAAACCCATCGGTAGAGGCTTTATTGCCCGAAGAGCGTTTTAAGCCGCTCAATGACCTCTGCAGGTTGATCGAGGGCTCTTTGTGTCAGGATCTGGAGCTCATCACCTGTAGATGGTTCCACCTGCATCTGCGACTTTTGGACCTGGGCTATCAGACCAGGGTCCTTCAAGCTCTTATCATAGGCCTCGCGTAGCATCCTCACCCTTTCCATGGGAACTCCAGGCGGGGCCACCATGGGGCGACCATACTCATCACCTGCCATTATGACCTCAACCACACGGCGGCTCACCTGGGAAGCCTTATACTTGTCCATGATCTCATAGATTGTAGGAACATCGACCAGTCGCGGATCTCGTTTACGCCCAGTTTGAACAAGCGGCCGGATAAAGCCCTTTTTGTGCCACGTGGTAAAAGGCTCTCGGCCAAAATAAACGCTAGGTCTCGTTCCCCGGCAAACAACCTCTCCCCTTTCTAAAGCTAGGTCCATCTCATTTCCCCCCTGATAGCCAGTGACCATTTGAAACTTTGCCCCCAGACTCTCCTCCAGGAGTTTAGCCAAGACATAGCTTGAGTCGCTACTACCCGTGGCACCACACTTTGGTGGTTCCTTGGCCTTAAGGATATCTTCGATGGACTTATACGGGGAGTCAGCTCGCACCAAGAGTATCATTTGGCTTTTCTCCTGCGACCCGATCCAGTTGAATCTGCGCAAATCAAACCGGACTTCTTTGTGGCCCAAGAGCTGATCCATGTAGATGTAATAGGTGAACATGCCAAGGGTCAATCCGTCGGGTTTGGCCACTCCGTAAACATAGTTTGCGGCGACTAAGGAACCAGCGCCTGGCATGTTCTGCACAATCATATCCGGGTTTCCAGGGATATACTTGGGCATCTGCTGGCTCAACAGCCGAGCCCAGCGATCGTATTGACCCCCAGACGTGGTGCCAACAATGATCCGGATAGTCTTACCCCTATAGAAAGGCTCGGTCTGCGCCTGAATGCTGGGGACAAACCATACGCTCGGTACAAGACAAAGGGAAAGGAAAAGAGTTATGGGGGTGATGAGAATACGCTTTATCATGATCATCTCCGTAAATAGCACAGCCTCAGCTTACTGCCCCTCCAACTGCCGGCTTGGTAACATGGAGCCGCTTATGCTGCAGGTTGGCGTGCTTCGCCTGGCAGCCGGGTATGTTACAGGTCACGGGCATAGGGGCATTGTCGTAGTCCAGCCACTTCATATGTTTCCAGGGCCGCTTCCCCCAAAAAAGATCGTCAATCCAAAGCAAAGGGACAATAAGGAGCGGGCGTAATGGGATCGGCGTCCACTTGATCGCCCAACAGGCCAGTGTGTGCCACCATGCCTTAGGCTTGTTGTAACAGCACGAGGAGACACAAATAACACAATTGGACCACTGACCCCTCGATGCCAGCCGGTACTTGTAGCAGGTGTCCACGTTGACAAGGTACTTCTCGACGCCGTTGTAGACCTCCTTGCCTCCGAAAGGAATGCTGTGCGAGGGACAGGTGCGGGCACACTTCATGCAATACTTGCAGACTTCCTCGACTCCAATATCCACAGGCTCGTCAACCGCCAGTGGGAGATCGGTCGTCACTACAGCCAGGTGCAGCCGGGAGCCGTACTCCTCATGGATGAGCATCCCGTGACGCCCCAGCTCCCCTAGCCCGGCATTCACCGCCAGAGGTATGGGATTCAACTCGTAGGTCCCGTAATACTGAGCACGCGCAGGGTACCCCATCTCGCGGATGTAGCTGGCCAGCATGAAAGTGGTTGGGATCGTGTGAATATTGCCCAGCCCGTACTCAGCGTCTGAAATCCGACTGTTATTGCTGAGAAACTTGTAGTAATCACTGGCGAAACCCAGACAGATGGCATAGCGATGGGGCAGGTGAATGGGGTCTCCGGGCTTTTTCCCCGTAGCGGCATTGCCTTCGGCGCGGTGGGAATAGACATAAGCTTGATCGAGATATGTAATCCCCACCACATCGGCGCCGAGGAAGCGGGCGATCTCTTTGATGTTGCAGGCCATCTTGGCGGGGTCGGAGACAGGTATCCGATTAGGATTTACTCCCCCTTCTGGCACATCTTTCATAATGTGGTACAAACTGTTCCAGCTCTTATCACCACCGCCACCGTAGATACGCCTGAAAGGATCCTCGCCGAATCGGGTCTTGCGCCAGGAACGAATCCGCTCTCCTAATTCGCCACGGTCGACACGAGGGTGAGGGGTCTCACGCTCGTCGATCTGTCGCTGAGGGCCTACAATACGGTAAGATCGCGGATTGCGCTGCGTCTTGCCTGTCAGCATAAGGAAGCCTCCTTTTGCGCTGGTCTTAAAGCAGCAACATACAGGGATTGGCCGGGAATATACGTCACTTCAGAAGGCGGGGTCAAGGGAATGAAAAGCCGAGACTGTTGAGAATTTGACAGCAGGGTCGTTGATACGGTAAATCTGGCTGTCTCGGGTCGGTGGGTCATGTTGTTGGGCTAAAGCCAGTAAAAATATTTTCAAAGGAGGGATCGAACGTGGATCAAGAAGTACAGATCTTCAAGTATGAAAAGCCGGAGTTCAACGGCGAGAAGAAGGGAATCTTCGTCTGCAAGAGCGACATCTTGAAGGCAGGAATCCAGGTTGTCAACAAAGGTGGCGAGAATAATCTTCACACACACACTGGCGATGATGCACTTTGGTGGGTCATCGGTGGTGCAGTGAGGTTCTACGGTGAAGGCGACAAGGTTATTGCGGAGCTTACGAAGAATCAGGGCATCATGATCCCGCGCGGCTACAAGTACTGGTTCGAAAGCGCGAGCGATGAGCCGTTAGAGATTCTCCGCGTGGCGGCGCACGACCAAAACACTCAAAACAAGCGGGTCAACTATGCTCCGCTAAAACCATGGATGGTCGGGCGAGTCGCGCAGTAACTTTTCCCCATTGATCACAGGGGTTCATCAAGCGGCTCTACGGTCGCTGAGAGCGGGAACCTGGGTTGACACAACAGGTCCTTAAAAGATATTCTATCATTCTATCAGCGAAGGAGATGTTCGATGCAGGTCTACTACGACCGTGACGCGGATTTGAAATTTCTTCAAGGAAAAAAAGTAGCTGTCCTTGGGTACGGGAGCCAAGGACATGCCCATGCCAATAACCTGAGGGATTCCGGGACGGATGTGGTAGTTGGGTTGAGGCGGGGAAGCGGTTCGTGGCCCAAAGCGGAAAAGGCGGGGCTCAGGGTGATGGAGACGGCAGAGGCCGCTCAGGCCGGAGATATCATTATGGTTCTCCTCCCTGATGAGCTTCAAGGCGAAGCTTACGAGAGAGAGATTGGCCCTGGGCTGAAGAAGGGAAACTATCTCGCCTTCGGCCACGGTTTTAATATCCATTTCAAGCGGATCGTTCCGCCTGCCGGGGTGAATGTCTTTATGGTGGCTCCCAAGGGGCCAGGACATCTATTGAGGAGCGAGTTCGAAAAAGGGCGCGGCGTGCCTTGCCTCCTGGCCGTGCACCAGGACCCTTCGGGCGATACCAGGCAGGTAGGACTGGCCTATGCCAAAGGCCTGGGCGGGACTCGGGCTGCGGTTATTGAAACGACCTTCAAGGATGAAACCGAAACGGACCTCTTCGGGGAACAGGCAGTGCTTTGCGGGGGGCTTACGTCGCTCATCCAGGCGGGTTATGAAACCCTGGTGGCAGCGGGTTACCCCCCGGAGATGGCTTATTTCGAATGCGTTCACGAGGTCAAACTTATCGTTGATCTCATCTATGAGGGTGGTTTGACTAATATGCGTTATTCGATCAGCAACACCGCGGAATACGGGGATCTTACCCGGGGAAAAAGAGTTATCGGTCCGGAGGTCCGCAAGGCGATGGAGGATCTGCTCAGGGATATCCAGTCGGGAAAATTCGCTGAAGAGTGGATCAACGAGTACCACTGAGGAATGCCCCATTTTACGGAACTCAGGAAAGAGGCGGCGAATCATCCGGTTGAAAAGGTCGGCGAGCGGCTCAGAGCGATGATGCCGTGGTTGGCGCAAAACCGCCTGGTGGACAAGAGTAAAAATTAGAAGAAGGCGAGAGGCGGTAGGCAACAGGCAACAGTCTCTCAAGCCTCACGCCTTCCGCCTCAAGCCTATTTAAGATGAGAATTGCCAGAGAGGGTTACCCATTCATCCTAACCGCGGCCTTTTTGGCTTTGCTTGTTCTGATGTTGGGGTGGAAGTGGGTCGCTCTTGCATGTGCCGTTTTTGCCTTTGCCTTTTTGGGTTTCTTCCGTGATCCGGAACGTGTTGCCCCTCAGGGGGAAGGGCTGGTCCTATCTCCTGCCGACGGCAGGGTAGTCAGGATCAAGCCGGCGAAAAAAGGAGGACCTTTTGAGGGGACCGAAACAAGGGTCAGCATTTTTCTGTCGCCTTTGGATGTACATGTGAATCGCGCGCCTGTCCGTGGTAAAGTCGAAGAGGTCCGTTATCAGAAGGGCAGCTTTTTTGCCGCGTATAAGGAAGAGGCATCCCAGGACAATGAGAAGAATGCCCTGAGCCTTGTGGATGTGAGGGGAAGAAGGTTGGGCGTGGTGCAAATTGCCGGAGTCCTGGCCCGGCGCATTATCTGTTATGTGAAAAAGGGGGACGCTTTGGAGCAAGGGCAAAGATTCGGATTGATTATGTTTGGCTCCCGTGTGGACCTCTTTTTGCCCGCGGGAACTCATGTGGACGTCGTTGAAGCACAGAGGGTAAAGGCAGGTGAGACGGTTATAGGGAGGCTTCCATGAACGGGATCAATGACCCGCAAGGCGAGCGGCCCTCAATGGGGAAAGTGCGGCTCCTCCCTAAAAAAGGGGTGGCCCGAGTTCCCCTCAAGCAAAGGGTCCAGTCGGCACAATTGAAAAAGGGCTTCTATCTGATCCCTAGCCTCTTTACCGCGGGGAATCTTATTTGCGGTTTCTTCTCCGTTATATCGACCTTTAACGGGCGCTATCTCCAGGCGGCGATATTTGTCATCCTGGCCCATCTCCTGGATGGCCTGGACGGCTATGTGGCCCGGCTGACCAAGACAACCAGCCAGTTCGGCGTCGAGTTCGATTCGTTAGCTGATCTGGTGTCCTTCGGAGTGGCGCCGGCAGTTTTGGTTTATTATTGGGCGCTCGTTCCTTGGGAGACCTGGGGTTGGTTGGCAGCATGTCTCTACGTGGTTTGCGGCGCTCTGAGGCTTGCCCGGTTCAATGTGCAGATCCGGACCGTGGAAAAGAGTCACTTTGTCGGACTGCCCATTCCCGCCGCGGCAGAGATGATTGCAGCTACAGTCCTTATGTATTATTTTCTTGGAGGCGAGGGGGCGGCCAACAAACGGGTCATCCTGCTCGTGGTTATCTATCTCCTTGCCGGATTAATGGTGAGCAGCTTCCAGTATTTGAGTCTGAAACAGATCGATCTTAGAAAAAGGCATCCCTTTTGGTTATTGGTTTCTGCGATCCTTTTTATTAAACTGACCATTGCGGAGCCGCAGATTATGTTTTTTACCACTTTTCTCCTGTATACTTTATCCGGGCCCCTGTTATGGGGACTAACGCTCCGTAAGCGGAGACGGGAGAAGAGGGGGGAGATGGCCGAGGCTCTGCAGTAGCTCCTCCTTCTAGAAAGTCAGTTGATGCTCCCGTAGGCCGTGCCGCGGGAGTTTTTGTTTTATGGAGGATGGTTCCATGTCAGAGAAAGTCACAGAGGACAATACCGTAAGGATTTTTGATACGACGCTCAGAGATGGAGAGCAATCTCCGGGTGCGAGCATGAATGTCGAGGAAAAGGTCGTGATCGCGCGCCAACTGGAAAAGCTTGGCGTGGATGTGATCGAAGGCGGATTTGCGGCTTCCTCCGAGGGAGATTTTGAGTCCGTCGAGCGTATCTCCAAAGAGGTCAAGCGTTCCAGGGTAGTAAGTCTGGCACGGGCTCAGGATGGTGATATCAAAAGGGCTTTAAAGGCGGTGGAGCAGGCTAGGCATCCGGGGATCCACATCTTTATTGCCACCTCGGATATCCATATGAAGCACAAACTCAGGATGTCCCGCAACGAAGTCCTGGACGCTGCGGTCTGGGCCGTGAGCTATGCGAAGAAGCATATCGACTATATCGAGTTTTCGGCGGAAGACGCCTCGCGCAGCGATCGGGATTTTCTCGCGCAGGTTTTCAGTGAGGTGGTTCGCGCCGGGGCCAAGACCCTAAATGTCCCAGACACCACGGGTTACGCGATTCCCTCGGAGTTCGGTTCTCTGGTACGCTATCTCGTTGAGCACACCGAGGGCGGAAAGCGGGCCACTTGGAGCGCTCACTGTCATAATGACTTAGGTCTGGCGACTGCCAACTCTTTGGCCGCAGTGGCGAACGGCGCCAGACAGGTTGAGTGCACGATCAATGGCATCGGAGAGCGTGCGGGTAATACCTCTCTCGAAGAAGTCGTCATGGCCATCAAGACCAGGAAAAACCTCTTTGGCGTTGATACCAACATCGTGAGCGAACAGATTTACCCGACTTGTCGCTTGGTTTCTCAGATCACCGGTATTTCCATTCCAATCAATAAACCGATTGTGGGGGACAATGCCTTTGCCCATGAGGCGGGCATCCATCAGGACGGTGTCCTCAAGCAAAAACTCACCTACGAGATCATGACCCCGGAGTCCGTCGGGATTACCGGCAACCGGTTGGTCATGGGAAAGCATTCCGGGCGTCATGCTTTTAGTGAGCGGCTCAGGGAGTTGGGTTTGAATCTCAATAAGGAAGATATGAATCGCGCCTTTCTCCGCTTCAAGGAGTTGGCGGATAAGAAGAAAGAGGTTTACGATGAAGACATTGAAGCGATCGTGGCTGAGGAGATCCTCAGGCTTCCCGGGCAGCCCGATCGCTTCGAGCTCCTTTACCTTAATGTGAATTCCAGTTCCAATGCCATACCGTCGGCAAGCGTGAAGCTGCGCGTGGATGGTCAGGAGCGCACGGACCATGCCACGGGAGACGGAGTGGTGGACGCTTGCTATAAGGCGATCTCTAAAATAACCGGCTCGCGCTCAAAACTGGTCCGTTACTCGGTCAAGGCGATCACCGGCGGAGCCGATGCCCAGGGAGAGGTCTCCTGCTTGATCGAGGACGGGGGCATCCGGGTCTCGGGGCAAGGGGCGCATACGGACATCATCACGGCCAGCGCGCTCGCTTACATTAACGCTCTTAACAAGCTGGAGTATCGAAAGCACTATCGGCAATTGGTGGAGAGGGAGGGGCCATGAACCGGTTCGTGTTCGTGAGCGTGACTCGTGTTCGTCACGAGCACGAGCAACGAGCGGCGAGCCACGGAACGTAAGAGGTGTTAAGTTGAGTTACAAAATTGCAGTACTGCCGGGAGATGGAATCGGCCCGGAGGTGGTCCGGGAGGGGACCCAGCTCCTAAGTCAGGTAGCTTCGCTGTACGGATTTGGGGTCGAGTTCGAAGAGGGCCTGGTGGGTGGGGCTTCTATTGATGCCTATGGGAAACCGCTTACTGACCCGGTTCTCAAATTGGCCAAAGGGGGCGATGCGGTGCTTCTCGGCGCTATGGGAGGGCCAAAGTGGGATGGCTTGGATTACTCCATACGCCCTGAGCGGGCCCTGTTGGCCTTGCGCCAGGAATTAGGGCTCTTCGCCAATCTCCGCCCGGTGAAGGTCTTTTCGCCATTGGCCTCGGCCTCGACTTTAAGGCGCGAGGTGGTGGAGGGGACTGATCTCCTGGTCGTGCGAGAGCTTATCGGAGGGATCTATTTTGGGCAGCCGAAGGGAGTCACGAAGCTCCCTGACGGCACCGAAAGAGGGGTGAATACCGAGGTCTACACTACCCCGGAGATCGAGCGCATCGCCCGCGTGGCGTTCGAAGCGGCTCGTAGAAGGCGGAAAAAGGTTGCTTCAGTGGATAAGGCCAACGTTCTTGAGGCCACCGAGCTTTGGCGCAAGGTTGTGACCCGGTTCCATAAAGAGAATGGCTATGGAGATATTGCGCTCGAACACATGCTCGTGGATAACTGCGCCATGCAGCTCGTTCGTAATCCCAAGCAGTTCGATGTCATCGTCACGACCAACCTGTTTGGCGATATCTTGAGCGATGAAGCGGCGATGCTCACCGGCTCCATTGGCATGCTGCCTTCGGCCAGTCTCGGAGGAAAGGTAGGGATGTACGAGCCGGTCCATGGGACCGCGCCGGATATTGTGGGTAAAAACATGGCTAATCCGCTGGCGACGATCCTGACGGTGGCTCTGATGCTGCGCCATTCTCTCGACCAAAGTAAGGCTGCCGACCGCATAGAAAGGGCGGTGGAGGCCGCGCTGGACGAGGGGTACCGGACCGCAGACATCCAAGAGAAAGGGTGTCGTCTTGTTGGCTGCAAAGAGATGGGAAGGCTGGTCAGGGAAAAGATAGATAAAGGGATGTAGGGGCGTATAGCAATACGCCCGTACACGTATAGCAATACGCCCGTACAAGGGATAAAGGGAGATGAAGAAAGAAAAATACAATGTCGCGGTGGTAGGCGCCACCGGGGCGGTGGGCGAGCAGATGCGGGAGGTCCTTGAAGAAAGGCTCTTCCCTGTTGGCGAGCTTCGTCTCCTGGCTTCGGAACGGTCGGCCGGGCAGTTCCTCGAGTTTCGCGGCAAGCAGATTCGTGTTGAGGTGCTCAAAGAGTATTCGTTCCAAGGTGTAGACATCGCCTTGTTTTCTGCTGGAGGAAGCGTGAGCGCGAAGTTTGCCCCGATCGCCGTGGCTGCCGGCAGCGTGGTGGTGGATAACACGGCTCACTTCCGCATGGAGCCAGATGTCCCTTTGGTCGTCCCGGAGGTCAATGCGCAGGAAATTGCCCGCTATAAGAATCGCGGCATTATCGCGAACCCAAATTGCTCAACCATCCAGATGGTCGTGGCCTTAAAACCCATCCACGATGCGGCGCGGATCAGGCGCGTAGTGGTCTCCACCTATCAGTCGGTCTCAGGGGCCGGACGGATGGCGATGGAAGAGTTGAGCCAGCAGGTCAGCGCTCTTTTCAACGGGAGAGAGATCAAAAAAAGGAAGTTCCCGCACCAGATCGCCTTCAACTGTATTCCCCACATTGATGTCTTTCTGGACGGCGGCTACACCAAGGAAGAGCTCAAAATGATCAACGAGACCCGCAAGATTCTTGGGGAGCCTTCGCTTCGAATGACAGCCACTACGGTGCGGGTGCCGGTCTTCTGCGGCCACTCCGAATCGGTCAATATCGAGACGGAAAAGAAGCTCACGGCCAAAGATGTTAAGGCCATCTTGCGCGAGGCGCCGGGGGTCCTGCTTTGCGATGAGCCCGAGAAAAATATCTATCCTATGGCGATCGATGCTGTCGGCAAGGATGAGACTCTGGTAGGCAGGATACGCGAGGATGATTCCGTGCCCAACGGGATCAATCTCTGGGTCGTTGCGGACAACTTGCGCAAGGGCGCCGCCTTGAATGCGGTTCAGATCGCTGAGATCTTGATTAGAGATCACCTGTAAGCAGGCACCAGGTATCTTGACCTCCCGGCCAAAGGATGTATAAATCATTACATCATGGTGCGTACGCAGATACAGCTACCTGAGGAGCAGTACCGCCGGCTGCGGCGCTGGGCACGGAGACTCGGTGTATCCCTTGCCGAAGCGGTGCGGCGCTGCGTGAGCGAGCGCCTGAGTGTAGATGAAACAGCCCCCACCCGCGAGGATTTGATGCGCTCGGCGCTGGCAGTGTGCGGGAAATACAGTGATCGGGAGCGGCCTTCTCGCATTGCTGTCAACCATGATCGCCATCTCGCCGAGGCTTACCGCCGTTGAGTCTCTTTCTCGATACTTCAGGGCTCTATGCGCTGCTGGTCCGAAGCGAGGACAGGCACGCCGAGGTTTTCCGAGCCTTTCGTGAAGCCCTGGAAGGAGGACGTACCCTCTGGACTACATCGTATGTCATCGTGGAGACAGTTGCCCTCCTCCAGCACCGCCTCGGTCTCGCGCCGGTTCGTGACTTTGTGGGTCACCTCGTGCCCGTGATGTCCGTCGAGTGGGTCTCCGAGGCTCTCCACCGGAAGGCGACTGAGCGGCTGCTGCGGGAGGATCGCCGACGGCTGAGCCTTGTGGACTGCGTGAGCCTGGAATTCATGCGCGCGCAGGGTCTTCGTGATGTGCTTGCCCTGGACCCGCATTTCGCAGAGGCCGGTTACCGTCTCGTCCCCCCTGCTCGCAGATAAAATTAGTCTCAACGCTTTTAGGTCGCTAGATCAACCACGCAGGCGGTCGAGAACATCATGGGCGGGACGGGCTTTTTTCGGATCGCGCTGATACTCCGCAAGGCGTTGCTCGGCAAGCTCGACGTGACTCTCGGGGACCGGAACCTCGCTCGGATTTTCTGAGATATGGTCCCAAAGCGCTTGCAAGTACCGGATCTGCTCCGCTTTGGAGAGATTACTGAAACCCGGCGGTTCGGAAATTGGAGCGCGCTCCATGCTGGACCTCAGTTAGATAATATCGAAAACCCTGGCCGAATAATACCCCGGTGGGCTATCGTTGTCCAGATGAACATTACGGTGCGCATTTATGGGGTGGGTCTTGCATTACGACAATGTGTGAATGCAAGACCTGTCCCCGCTTCCTCGACGTTGAATGCGGTCCAGATCGCCGAGATCTTGATTAGGGATCACCTGTAGAAATTTTACCTTCTAAATAGCGCCTCTGCGTTCTTAAAGGCTAGGCGCTGCGCGGTTTCAGGCCCAAGGTTAGAGAGAAGTTGGCGGAACCGATGGATGCGCTTCTCGTATTGGGCTAAGGCCGGTGTGTGAGCTGGATCGGTCCCGATCAGGAAACGATCAGGGAAACGCTCATAAAGCGCTTGCATCTCAGGATAGAGTTGCCCTGATCCGTCCTCAATAAGATGCATCCATTGGGTTGCTCTAGGCCAGTATCTGCCGTAGCCCGCAAAGGAAGCATTCAGCATTCCTCCCAGGTCGCAAAAGAGGTTCGTATATCTCGTAAGCATTTGGCCTATGATCTCGGCGGAGCTCCGCCCGCAGTTATGGGCCCAGATAACCTTCGCTTTCGGGTTGTATTCGAGCAAGCTTCTCATCCCCTTGACGACCTCGGGCTCGCCTTCAGCGTGAAGGAGCAGGGGCACTCGGAACTTTTCCGCAAGCGCCGCGAAGCGGCGCATCAAAGGGGTATCCACGGGGATATTCAATTCGCTGCCTCCTTGGCCGTGCGCCTGATAGTCATAGTGACGGATGATGAACTCTCCCAGTCCATAAAACTCCCCTGAGCGCAGCTTTTGCTCGGTTTCCAAAAGCAGGTTTTCAGCAACACCATCTGGTTTAAGCCAGCGAGACCGGTTTTTTTGCCCCAGGCTTCCTCGCTGTCCTGCTACAAACGGGATGAATCGTCCCGGGTACTTTCTACTGTAGTCCAAGGCCTGCTCATCGCTGCCCGAGCCGGCAGAATAGGCTGAGGCATAATACCTTGCCATTAAAACCATGCGGCTGACCCCAGACCGGTCCATGAGGGCGATAAGTGTTTCGGCTGAGATGTCTCCGTTAAGATGCCCATGGCTGTCGATGATGGGAAGCTTCTCAAGCTCGGCATGCGGCGCGACCGCTTGGACGCAGCCCGCTGCGAACAAACCTACTAACATCATTGCTGCTAACAGTATCTGCATCTTTCCACTGGCTGATTGTACGTTGTGTCTATCTTTGAAACAACCTTTTGTGTCATTTCCAAGGCCGATTGACAGTCCTGATTTCACAAATAACGGTGATGGTCTTGCCTTTCCAAGAACTTGTCAAGCATTTTGAACGTCCGTAACGGTTGTAAAAGGCCGCTTGGGTGGTCGGCATAATCCCATTATGGCTGCCAAAGGCTTGGCAAGCATTGCCCGTTTCAGGTAAATAGAAGCTGATGAGTGAAGCCTTCGACATCGGGACCATCGCGCGGGGGGCGCGGATACGAAGGTCGCCGTATTTCGAAGCCACGCAGCGCTACGGCTGCAAGAGCTACACCGTCTACAATCACATGTACCTGCCCAACTACTACGACGATCCCGTTAAGGAGTACGGCGGGATCTGACCCATAGGACGAACACGAGCTACGAGCACGAGCCACCGCAGTTATCATGAATATCAAGCTAACCATCGAATATGACGGGACTAATTATCACGGTTGGCAGGTTCAGCCGAACGGTCAGACAATCCAAGAGGTTTTGGAGCGGGCGTTGGAGAAGATCCTCGGGGTGAAGACTCGACTCAACGGATCGGGCCGTACGGATGCCGGAGTCCATGCTCTGGGTCAAGTTGCCAATTTTATTTATGCGGGCGATCTTGATGTTGGCCTGCTGCAAAAGGGGCTTAATGCCCTGACTCCGCAGGACATCGTGGTAAAACAGGTCGAACTGGTAGCGGACTCTTTCGATGCGCGGCGAGACGCTAAGAGCCGGGTGTACCAGTACAGAATATGGAACCATCCGATCCCATCGGCTTTTTACCGCCGCTTTTCCTGGCATATACGCGACCGGCTGGATCTCCTCTCCATGCAGGAGGCAATTCAATCTCTAGAAGGAGAGCATGATTTCGGCTCCTTTCAAGCTGCCGGATGCGATGCTGAGCATGCTGTAAGGAAGATTTTTCACAATTCCTTGAGCCCGAAGGATGGGTTTCTGGTTTACACTGTGGAAGCGACCGCTTTTCTCAGGCATATGGTGCGCAACATCGTGGGGACACTTGTGGAAGTGGGAAGAAGAGAAAGAAGCGCCGCAGATTTTGCCGACCTCCTGAAGGCTGAGGATAGACGGCTGGCGGGTCCGACGGCGCCGCCCCATGGGCTGTTTCTGGTGGAAGTAAAATACTAAAAAAGGCAACGATAAGAAGGCGACAGGCGAGAGACAACAGGCAACAGAAAAAAAGGCAAAAGGCATGAAAAGAAAGCTCTCTTTTATCCTCGGCTGCCTGCTTTTGCTCTTCGTCGTCTTTTTCCCTCAGATCCGGCTGGGGACGGTCACTGCTCTGTTTTTACGCGATATTCTGGACGAGAAAACCGTTCATGAGCCCGATCACGGGGCGCTGGCGTGGGTCACGCCAGTTCCCGTAGCAGAGCGGGTGCAGATTTCCACAGGGGACGAACAGATCCCCGCGGACCTGTACCGCGTGCCGGACGGCAAAAGGCGGGCTGCTATACTCCTCACACACGGGATCATAGAGGCGGGCAAAGATGATCCTCGGCTGATTCGCTTCGCGCGCTCCCTGGCGCGTTCTGGTTTTGTAGTGCTGGTCCCTGAGCTTAAAGGCATGAAGTCCTTTCGGATCCTGTTCAGCGATGTGGATGACATCGTTGCCTCATTTCTTTACCTGGCTTCCAGGAAAGAGATAGTGGATGAAAGCAAGATGGGGCTGCTGGGTTTTAGTTACGGCGCCGGACCTACGTTCATGGCGGCCGGGCATCCCTCACTTCGCCATCAAGTCAAGTTTCTGGTTTCCTTCGGCGGCTACTATGATCCCATCAACGTCATCCGCTTTATCACGACTGGTCACTACGAGTACCGCGATGAGAAGGGTTTCCTAAAGCCGGAGCCTTACGGCAAATGGGTCTTTTTTATGAACAACGTGGATTACGTTCAAAACGAGCGGGATCGGAGACTCCTCAGAGAGATTTTCACAAAGGAAGAGGAAAAAAAGAAAAACGAGATTTTTCCGCTTGTCAGCCGGTTGACTCCAGCCGGCAGGAAGCTCTACGAACTTTTGACAAATGAGGACCCCCGGCGCGTGGACGATCTGATGCAGAGCGTTGATCCACGGGTGCGGGAATATTTAGAAAAGCTCTCGCTCGCCCCCGTGCTTCCTTCGATCGGCGCCTATCTCCTGATCGGTCACGGGAGCACGGACCCTCTGATTCCCTATACGGAGAGCCTCAGGCTGGCGGATGCCGTGCAGGATCAGAGCAGGGTGCACGTTGCAATCCTCAAGCTGTTTACCCATGTGGATCCTGCGCGCAAGAGTTTTTCTCCTAAGGAGTTCTTGACGGTCTATCTCCCCTCGATGGTTAAGTTCTATTATCTTATCTACGACCTCCTGAGCCAGCAGCGCTAGCGTGCGGCGTGGAATGGTGGAATAGAGGCCCTTGAACTCGCCGGAACGGGCAGATATGATTTGCATCAGGGGGGGAATCTCAGAATGGCAAAAGGTTCAGGACGGACACTTTACGACAAAGTTTGGGAGTCCCACACGGTTGACATACTGCCCACCGGCCAGACGCAAATCTTTATCGGCCTCCATCTGATCCACGAGATTACCACTGCTCCTGCCTTCGACATGCTGCGGGAAAAAGGTTTGAAGGTTGCCTTTCCGGAGAGGACCTTTGCCACGCTTGATCATATAGTGCCTACGGACATGCGGGCTCGCCCGTTTCTCGACTCCCAGGCTGAGGAGTTAACTCAAGCCCTGGAAAAGAATACCGGCCAGTTTGGGATTCAATTTTACGGCCTCGACAGTGACCGGCAAGGCATCGTCCATGTGATCGGTCCCCAGCTCGGCTTGACCCAGCCGGGGATGACGCTGGCTTGTGGAGACAGCCATACCAGCACGCACGGGGCGTTCGGCACACTCGCCTTTGGCATTGGGACAAGCCAGGTCCGCGACGTCCTGGCAACGCAGACGCTGGCGATGGACAAGCTCAAGGTGCGTAGAATCAATATACATGGGGCCCTTTCAGCAGGGGTTTATGCCAAAGACATTATCCTTTTCATCATCCGCAGGTTGGGTGTAGGTGGAGGAAAAGGGTTTGCCTACGAATACGGCGGCTCGGTTGTTGAGAAAATGAGCATGGAGGAGCGGATGACCATCTGCAACATGAGCATCGAAGGGGGCGCCCTGGTTGGGTACGTGAATCCGGACGAGATTACTTTCGCGTTTCTCAAAGGAAGAGAGTTCGTTCCCAAAGGCGAGGACTTTGAAAGGGCCGTTGCCTACTGGAGTTCGATCGCCTCAGACCCCGATGCCCACTATGACGATGTCGTGGACATGGAGGCTTCGGAGATTGAGCCGACGGTGACTTGGGGGATCAACCCCGGGCAGGCCGTAGGTATTTTGGAGAAGCTTCCCGATCCGGAACGATGCTCTGACCCTGAAGGGGCAAAGCGGGCGTACGAGCACATGGGTTGGAAACCCGGAAGTCCTATTCTGGGAACTCCGATCAATGTGGCCTTCGTCGGCTCGTGCACCAACTCACGTCTAAGTGATTTACGCGCAGCCGCTAAAATAGCTAAGGGCAGAAAGGTTCACCCCGCTATACGGGCGCTCGTTGTCCCGGGGTCGGCGGCAGTTAAGGTCCTGGCGGAAAAGGAGGGGTTGGACCGCATTTTTACCGAGGCGGGTTTTGAATGGAGGGAAGCTGGCTGCTCGATGTGTCTGGCCATGAATCCGGACAAATTAAAGGGAAGGGAGATATGCGCCTCTTCTTCCAACCGGAATTTCATCGGCCGGCAGGGAAGCCCGGGCGGCCGAACGATTCTTATGAGCCCGGCGATGGTCGCGGCAGCCGCCGTGAACGGCAAGATTGTTGATGTGCGGGAGTATGTTTAAAAAGCAATCAGCTATCAGCGGTCAGCAAGAGCTGAAAGCTGAGCGCTGACGGCTAAGAGCTATCGAGGAAAAAAATGACCGTGGAGACTAAGATTGCCAAAGTGACCGGGACCGCCGTTCCGATCCGGGGAAACGATATCGACACCGACCGGATCATTCCGGCGCGCTACTTGAAGGAGATCACCTTTGCTCGAATGGGTGAGTATCCTTTCTACGATGAGAGATTTGATTCGGAGGGCAAGCCTAAATCTCACCCGTTCAATGATCCCAAGTACCAAGGCGCGTCGATCCTTCTCGTCAACAAGAATTTCGGCTGCGGCTCATCGAGAGAGCACGCGCCACAGGCGCTGTTCCGTTTTGGCATTCACGCCATCGTCGGCGAATCCTTTGCCGCCATCTTTGCCGGCAATTGCGTGATGATGGGAATGCCCACTGTAACGGTCACCTCCATCGAGATCGAGGAATTGATGAAGGCGGTGGAGTCAAATCCGCGAGGGGTCCTATCGCTGGACCTTGAGAAAAAATCGCTCTCTTGCCGCGAGAGACAAATCCGCTTTGACATCCCCGACAGCTACCGCAGTGCGCTGATGACAGGCTCTTGGGATTGTACCTCTATGCTCCACGCTAATTTGGACAAGGCAAAAAAAGCCGCGGCAAAGCTTCCTTATATGACGGCGTTCAAGGGCTGAGTTTTGCCGAAGGGCGCGAGCCCAGCCACTTCATAATTTGACGCAATTTGACGCCAGCGTACAATAATGTCCTTATCAAGGACACAAAAAAGCTAGTAATAACTTGAGGCAATCAAGCAAACCCGCCAATTTCTCTAGCGCTTTTTGGCAATTGGCCGAATTTCTGTTAATAGGGAACGGATATTGCAGGCTATAGTCGTTTTCTTGATCCTTTTTGAGGTCCGCAATGGCGGTAGCCAAGTTATCTGGAGTCCCTAACGGAATTGGGTTGACCGGTTACTCGGCCTTGTCTGCCTTGGCCGACCTTCTGACCATAGCCCAGAACTCCGCCCGCATTTATGACAGTGCCCTGGATAAGGTGCTGGAAGTCTTGAACCTCAGATATGGCAATATCAGGGTTCTTGACCCTGCGACGGGGCAGCTTGAACTCTTGAGCCACAGAGGTTTCCCCGATGAGTACGCGGAGAAATACCGCAGCATCAAGATCGGAGAGAGGAGTTCCGGAAAGATTGTCCGCACCAGAGGTCCGGTTTTATGGGACAATATTCAGACAGATTCCTCGTGCGCTTATCTCTCCTTGAGAAAGGAGGGGATCAATTCCCTACTGGGCGTCCCGCTTCTGGCGCGCGAGGGGGTGGTCGGAACCCTTGCCGTCGCCAGCCCTGAAAGAGGCGGCTTTGGAGAGCAGGAAATTCAACTCCTTGCGGCTATGGGGAGAGTTATCGGCATCACCATTGAAAATGCCCGGCTCTTTACAGCCCTCAAAAACAACGTCGATGACCTTACCAAATTAACCCTGCGTCTTGAGGAATCGGGCGGCATTAAAGAGCGCCTCCTCAGCGTTATCTCCCACGAGCTGCGCACGCCAGTTACCGTTATCCTCGGTAACGTTGAAATTCTGATGGACGGGATATTCGGCGAGATGAACGAAAAACAAAGGGACAGCCTCCAGACGGTCCGAAGAAGCGGCGCCGGACTGCTATTCCAGGTGGAGAATGCGATTGAGGTATCACAACTGGAGGCAGGAGGAGTCGCGGTTCATCCCGATCCTTTCACGGTGGATCACATCCGGGATGTGATCACGGACACGGTAGGCGATGAGGCCACGCACAAGAAGCTTGAGCTCCATTGGGAGATTGACTCGAAGCTGCCGCCGCTTTTCAGCGACCAGGGAAAGCTCACCAAAGTTTTTCGGAACCTGATTGATAATGCCATTAAGTTTACCGAGAAGGGAAGCGTGAATGTTAGGGTCCGCTATTCTCCAGAGCGACGGATAGCACAGTGCGAGATAGAAGATACGGGGATTGGCATCTCCGCCGACCGTTACAACGTCATTTTTGACCCTTTCCACCAGATCGACAGCTCGCACACGAGACTCTACGGAGGCATGGGTTTAGGTCTAAGGAATGTGAAAAAGATCTTAGAGCTTCTCGGTGGGGGGATTGAGGTGGACAGCGTTGAGGGGAAAGGTTCCATTTTTAAATTCTGGTTTCCGGTGGAGTGTAAGAGGCGAGAGTAGATGCAAACTCAGGGGAAAGAAACACAATACGCGGAGGTCATCAAGGTTTTTAGCTTTGTCCTGAGCCAGTACCGGCTATATTCTGAGAAGCACCCGGCGGCGCAGCTTGCGGTGCGAAACTTTTTGGCCAGGCTTGAGGTGGTTGTGGGCTCGGAACCGGCCCTCGTCTTGGCGTTTGTGGGAGGACGGCTAGTTGTCAACGACCATGCTCTCGACAATAAAAAGACCGGGGTTGCCGAGCTTTTGCGTGAAACCAACCGGCTCCATATCGAGAGTCTGACCTTTGATCAAGGGGCCACCGAAGACGAGTTTAACTCGCTCTTCAAAGTGATCGCTACGCCGATAAAGACTCTGGAAGAAATGGGGGGGTTCAAGAAGGTTTTTGAAGAAGCGAAATTGAAGCACATCCGCCTCGGGGCCGCTCGTATTCAGATCATTAAAGAAGAGGAGGCAGTGGTCAAGAAGTCAGGGGTTGGTCAAGGCGGAGGCGAGGGTGGAGATGCAGGTGAAAGAAGCGAAGCAGCGAAAAAAGAGAAGGCGGCACCCGCGGGGCGAGGACGCAAGATAGAGCGGATGGAGGAACTGGTCGAGCATCTTCTAAAGGGCGCCGGCGAAAAAATCGAGCTTACTCTCGATCTCGAGCGGCTTGCCTATGAAGTGGAGAAGAAGCCCGAGCTGGTTGCTAGAGAGGTCCTGCGGCGGGCAGAGGACCTGGAGACGCTGAAGCGGATTGTGGAAGATCTGGGACGTTTCCTGCAGGAACATTTGGCCCGGCCTTCGATCCAGGAGGGGAAAGATTTTTCGCCGCGCATCTCTCGCTTTGCCAAGGAGTTCAAGAAGACGGTAGAGGGTCCCGATGTTCCCGGGGACTTTAAAGTGGCGGTGGAAGAGCTGGTCGCGAGATTGGAGCGGTGCGCCGATGAGGTCAAGTTGGAACTGATAACCAAGGCATTCCAGGAAAGCGGCGGCGCTGTGACCTCGCTGGCCAAGATTGGGGCAAAATTTTTGCGCGGCAAAGAAATCCGCGAGCGGCTCATCGAGCCCCTGCGGGAAAGGCTGAGCGCATTGGGGGTTGGCGAAAAGGACTTGGATCGGGCTTTTGCGGCCGTAGAGGAGAAGCGCGCGCCAAAGAAGTCTGGCCAAGTCGAGGTTGCGCCGGAGGAGCTCGAAGAGCTACGGCGCATCCGGGATCACTTTGCGGAGGAACTCGCCTTGCGGGTCAAGCATCAAACCGCCGCACTGGAGCGCGAGAAAAAGCGGCTTCTGGACGAGAAGGAAAGAGTAGATACTATAATCAGGAGCATCGGGGAAGGACTGGTGGTCGTGGACGGGGAAGGCAAAATTCAGTTCATGAACCCGGCGGCGGAGAAACTCCTGGGACTAGATCAAAAGGGCGCCAAGGGCGTTCCTATCCCCGAGCTGGTGAAGGGGGAACACACGTTGGCTCTGGCCAAAGGTCCTCTTCGAGACGAAGAGGGTCACGTTACCAAAGAGATCGAAGTGAAAAGCTCGAGCGAGGACGCCCAGAGGATCGTTCAGGCAAGCACCGCTGTGATTGAGAATCAGGAAGGTAAGACCGTGGGTATGGTGTCGGTCCTCAGCGATATCACGAAGCAAAAACAGTTGGATGAAGCGAAGTCAAAGTTCGTCGCCCATGTTTCGCATGAGCTCCGAACTCCGCTGTTGGCGATTGAGGAATCCTTGTCCCTTCTTATGGGGAAAGAGGTCGGAGAGGTCAGTCCTGAGCAGGAGAAGTTTCTCTCTATTGCGCACCGCAATATCACCCGGCTGGCGCGTCTTGTGAATGATCTCCTGGATGTTGCCAAGCTGGAGGCCGGAAGGATAGAGCTGCACCCCATCTCTTTTGAGCTTAGGGACATGGTGCATCATGTCGTGGAAACGGTCCGAAGCTGGGCAGAGAGCAAGCAGGTGGCTATTGAGGAGGTATACCCCGAAAAGGCCGTTCCTATAGTGGCGGATGCGGACCGTTTGACTCAGGTGGTGACGAATCTCCTTGGCAACGCCATCAAATTTACTCCCGAAGGGGGAAAGATCTGCGTGGAGATCAACCCGGACGATTTAGCGTCCGGGGTGGTGGATGGGTCTAACGTGGCCGTCAGCGTGCAGGATTCGGGGATTGGAATTCCCAAGGCAGACCAGAAAAGAATTTTCGAAAAATTCGAGCAGGTCAGTTTAGCGTCCCCGCAGGGAGTCAGCAGCACGGGTCTGGGTCTCACGATTGCCAAGGAAATCGTGGAGCTCCATGGCGGGAGAATATGGGTTGACAGCAATGAAGGCGAGGGGAGCAGGTTCACCTTCGTGATTCGCCGACAATTGCAGAGCGGGGTCAGCGCCGGGCAAGCCTTGGGTTGAGGCCGGCTCGCTTCTTGACACGCCACACGCTGTTCAGGTAATTTCCCTTCAACGTTCTGGTAATCCAAAATGTCAAGGAGGCCTATAGCATGAGAAAGCAACAATGGTTTCTGTGGATCGGCCTGGTTATCTCTTTGATGACTCCGGGTTGGTTTCCCTCTGAGTTCGCGCGGCCGGGAATAGGCAGTGGGGTAGGAGCCGCTCATGCCCAGCAGAGCGACCTTGAGTCCAAGAAAATCGTCCCCTATGTGCCGACGCCACAGGAGGTTGTGGAGCGTATGTTGGAGTGGGCCCAGGTCAAGAAGGGCGATGTGGTTTACGATCTGGGTTCTGGTGACGGGAGAATTGTTATAACGGCAGCCAAAAAATACGGTGTTAAGGCCATCGGTTTTGAGATTGACCCCGATCGTATCAGGGAGTCGCGGGAGAACATTCGCAAAGAAGGAGTGGGGAATCTGGTAGAGATCCGCGAGCAGGACATAAGGACAGTTGATCTATCGCCTGCGTCCGTGTTGACCATGTACCTCCTCCCTGAAGTCAACTTGATGTTGAGGCCGAACATTTGGAAGCAAATGCAGCCGGGATCTCGAGTAGTCTCTCACGACTTTGATATGGGCGATTGGAAGCCGTTAAGAAGCGAAACAATCAAAGACCGTTCTGGCTGGGACCATACCCTTTACCTCTGGCGCGTCGGTGAGAAAAATGCGTCTCGCTAGTCCCGCTAAACCAAGGGGAAAAGTTTATTATCAGGACCGGAAGAGATGAATAGCCTGTTCGCGGTGATCCTGGGTATCGTAACAGTGTACCTGGCGTATACGCGTTATGCCCGGCGCATTGATCGCAGCGTTATCCAATCCGATCCGAGGAGAGCCACCCCCGCGACCCTCTACATGGATGGCGTAGACTTCATGCCCACGAACAGGAACATCCTCTTTGGCTACCACTTCAAGTCCATTGCCGCAGCAGGGCCGATCGTAGGCGCCATCGTGGCGGCTACTCTGTGGGGTTGGCTCCCGGCCCTTATTTGGCTTGTGGTGGGAGTCTCCTTCATGGGGTGGGCCAGCGACTACAGCGCCATTGTGCTCTCCGTGCGCAACGAAGGAAATAGTCTATCAGCCGTGGCCCACCGGCTGATCTCACCGCGGACGCGGACGGTGCTTTTTCTCTTTATCTTCTTCTATTTGTTGCTGATTGCCGGCGCCTTCGTGGGCATCATGGCCTCCGTGCTGGAGTCCCAGCCCCGAACGCACCTGGGGATGATCCTGCTGGTCGCTATGGGCCTTTTGCTGGGACAGATGCTCTACCGCTGGCGGTCAGGGTTATTGGCCGCAACTATCCTTACCGTGGGGATCACTCTTTTGGCGATCCTCATTGGTCCCTTGACCGAGGGCACATTTAAGGGGCTCAACGAGATGCTCAACGGGATCACCGGTGGCGCCCCCATCGTGACCTACTTCGACCCTACGCTGGCTAGTTTTAAAGGCGCGGAAGCGAAGATCATGCCGAGCCTTCTCTTCTGGGCATTGGCTATCTGCGTTTTCTGCTACGCGGGGTCTGTGCTTCCGATCTGGCGCATGGCCCAGCCTGTTGTTTACGTGGGTTTTTGGGTTACGGCGTTGGCAATGATCCTGGGATTGGCCGGCGCCGCGCTCGGCACGTTCGTTAAACCGGAGGTGGCTCAATTCCGGATTCCAGCATTTAAGGGGTGGAACCCGCAACTCGGTCCGGCAGGGGTCATGCCGCTATGGCCCATGCTCTTCGTTACTATTGCCTGCGGCGCGATCTCGGGGTGGCACGCGCTGTTCGGCACGGTGGGAACGGCAAGGCAGATCGAAAATGAGGCTGATATGCTCCCGGTGGGTGCAGGGTCGATGTTCGCCGAGTTTCTGCTTGGGCTTCTCGCTCTGCTGGCTGTTTCTGTTGGCGCCAAGGGATCGCCGGTGGCCGCTTTCGCTAATGGTCTCGGGGGTTTTATCAGCGTGTGGGGTATACCGCTCGACTACGCCTCTTCGCTCGCCTTTGCCGCTTTCATCGTTATTGTTCTCGTGGTGACTCAGCTCATCTTTCGGGTGATGCGGGTTACCCTGACGGAGTGGTTGGGAGAGGTCGTTCCAGTGTTTCGCAATCAGCACGTGGCTTCCTTTATCTCAGTTGCCTTGGCTATCCTGCTGGTGTTGACAGGGACCTGGATCTACCTCTGGCAACTCTTCGGCGCCGCCAACCAGCTCATGGCGGCACTGTCGCTGCTGCTGGTGACGATCTGGCTTGCCTCGGTGGGCAAGGCTTGGCTCTATGCCGGCCTACCGATGATATTTATGTACGTTACCACCGTGGGCTCGGTCGTGGTCACCGCTTACAATCTCTACTTTAATGTTTACCGGCCGAACGTCGCGGCGGGAAGGTTGCTTCCGGCAGCGGGGTCGGGACTCATGGTTTTGGTGTCGGTGCTCCTGGTCATGGCGGCTCTGCTCATCGGTCTCGACGGCTGGCGCGCCTTTCTGAAATACCTGGGTCGTCCAGCTCCGGCCCCTGGCCCGGCGCCTGCCAGGGGGTAGGGGGGTATTGGGGTTTCCGGTAAAGAGATGTTGGGATTGAAACCAATTCAACAGTTTTGGTATGGACTCACGGGCTATGAATTTACGCGTCACGCTCTCGATATGCGGCGCGAGCTGGAGGGCATCTTTATGGTGCTGACTGTGGGTGACATGGTCGGCGTGCCGGTGTTGCCGCCTGTATACGCCTTGCGTCTCCTTCCCTACTTGGTCCTGGAAGTCGCTCAGTGGAAGCGGGAGATGGCCCGGCGCAAGGAGTTTTGGGAGAAAAAAGAGTACGATTTCCAGGGTGTGTGAAGTATGTAAGGAGAGTTAAATGGCTGAAGAAAAGAAGCGGAAAAAAAGCGGCGTCATTCAGGTGCTCAAGGACATTGTTTACGGCATGTCCTCGCATGAGATGACCCGGCACGCGGTGCGCACGCGAGCCAGCATGGAGCACCTCTTTATCCTCATCACCATGGGAGATTTGCTCGGCATTCCGATCCTCCCTCCCTACTACTCGCTGCGGCTGCTGCCCTATGTGACGCCGCAGATCAGCTCATGGAAGCGAAGGATGCTCCGGGAGCGGGACGTTACCGACGTTCTGGGATAAATAGTCGTTCAATACGTTCAAGTTGTTCAAAACGTTTAACGATTTGAACGGCTTAAACGACTCGAACCATTTTATCCGTTCCTGAGTCTATGTCACTGAAACAGGTGTTTGAAAGCCAGCCGGGGCGCCGCTATATTATGTTCGGCGGCAAGGGAGGCCTGGGAAAGACGACGCTCTCCGCTACCAGCGCCTTCTGGCTGGCGAGCCAAGGAAAGCGGGTGCTGCTCTTTTCCGTGGACCCGCAAGCGAGCCTCTCGGATATTTTTCAGAGGGACATTTTCGGCAAAGGGCCGGTGCCCATCATGCAGAACCTCTGGGCGCAAGAGGTGGATGCGGATCGCCGCATCCGCGAGTATCAAGATGAGATCCGCAAAAAGATTTTGGATATGTACGGCTTCGATCGCGTCCCGGAGGAGATCGACAGCTACATAGCTGCCGCCTCGGCGGAGCCTGCCATGGAGGAGAGCGCGATCTTCGATGCTGTGGTGGATATCATTGTCCAGGGGGAGTACGACTACTATATTTATGATCTGGTTCCGCTTGGCCATGCCTTATATTACCTTTCCATGGCGAAGGTGTACGACGAGTGGATCAACAAGATCACCAAGCTCCGCGAGGAGATGCGCCAGTATGATCAGATGGCGGCCACCATGCGACGCCAGGAGACGGTCGAAGAGGACAAGATTCTCGAAGAGCTTCGGTATATCAAAAGCCGCATCAATGCCTCCTCGCAGATACTTACCGACCGGGGCCGCACGGCCTTTTTCTTCGTGCTCGTGCCCGAGGAGATGATTATCTTGGATACCAGGAAGGCGGCAGAGCTGTTTTCCCGCTTCAATGTCCCGATCTCAGGGTATGTGGTGAACCGGGTGCTGCCTCTGGAGCTTCGCCAGGACAATGTGCCCCAGTACCTGAGAAATCGGATCGTCATGCAGCAGAAATATTTGGAGAAAATCCAGGGCACCTTGGGCGATCAGGTCCTCGCCTATGTTCCGGAGATGGAACGGGATATCACGGGACTGCCGATGATCGAGAAACTGGCAGAAAGGCTCTTCAAGTAGTTTAAGACGTTCAAGCCGTTCGAACGGTTTAAACGATTTGAACTTTTTGAACCATTTGAACTGAGCGGGAGAGATGAGGGAAATCACGACATCCATGGCGCAATTTTTCCGCGAGCACCTCGCTCTAAAGTATGTTTTTTTTGGCGGTAAGGGGGGTGTCGGCAAGACCGCCTTGGCAGGCGCCACGGCCATCTGGTTCGCAGGGCAGGGAAAGCGGACACTCCTGGCATCCACCAATCCCGTCCACAGTCTTTCCGGACTCCTGGAGCAATCGGTTTTTGGCGCGCCCACACCAGTCAAGGGAGTGGATCTGCTTTCGGCGTATGAGATCGACACCAGGGAGACCATAGAACGGTCGAAGAAAGAGATTCGGGAAAAAATCCAATGGTTTCTCAAGTTCGCCGACATCAGCACAAAAGCTGAGGACTTTGTGGAGTCCGCCACAATGAACCCCGCCTTCGAAGAGTCCGCGATGTTTGAAAACATGGTGGACCTCATGCTCAAGGACGAGTACGACGTCTATGTCTTCGACACTGCGCCGACAGCCAATGCCCGCCGGCTTCTGGGGATGTCCAAGGTCTATTCTCTGTGGGTGGACAAGATGCTCAAGTCGCGGGAGGAGGCGCGAACGCTCCGGGAGATGCTCTCCTTCACAAAGAAAAAAGAGGAGGACCCCCTTCTCGCCTATCTGCTGCAGTTTCGTCAGCGGATGGGACAGGCCCGCGAGCGCCTCACGAATGCTGAGAAAACTGCCTTCTTTTTCGTTACCCTGCCCGAGGCCCTCCCGATCGCGGTCATTACCCGGTTCATCGGCTGGTTCCATGAATTCGGCATCCCGGTGGGGGGGGTGGTGGTCAACATGCTGCTAGATCGGCAGGCCCTTGGGGAAAAGGTCCCAGATTTTGTGCGCAACAGGATTCAGATGCAGGACGAGCACATGAAAACCATCTGGGAAAAATTTGACCGGTCGGTGCGGGCCATAGTCCCGCTCTTTGACCAGGAGGTTCGGGGGATCGAAATGCTCCGCCAGGCTGGCAAGGCGCTCTTCGCCGAATCTGGCTAGGGCGTGCACAAATACGCTGTTAGGGAGGCCACGTTAAAATGAAGCGTGCACTGGTTTTTGTTTTCACGTTGCTCGTTTGTTCGATGGGTGTGCCAGAGGCCGGCGCCCAAAAAATTTACCACATCGGCGCCTTGGTGGCCGAGGATCAGTTCATCCCTGCCTTCGATGGATTCAAGAAAAAAATGGCAGAGCTGGGCCATACAGAGAGGAAAAATATCCTTTATGCTTTTCATAATGCCAAGGGGGGTCAAGATAATATTCAAAAGCTGGCTCGGAAATTGGTCCAGGCCAAGCCCGATTTAATCGTTACATCCTCTACCGCTGCTACGGTGCCAGTAGCTAAGTTGACAAAGGGAACAGATCTTCCGGTAGTGTTTCTCAGCGCCGGGAATCCTCTGGAGTTTGTTCAAAGCTACGCCAGCTCCGGCAATAACATGACCGGCATCAGCTCTGCCTCTTTGGACCTTACCGCAAAGCGGATGGAATTGCTTAAGGAGCTAGCACCGAAGGTCAAGCGATTGGTATCTTTAAACAACCCTCAGGGGGTCAATTACAGAGAGAATCTGGCTGCGGTTCGGGAAGCGGGGAAAAAGATGGGCTTCGCCATTAAAGAAGTGAACGCTTCGAGCCGAGACGACTTGGGGCAGGTCATTAGCACGATGACTCGAAAGCAGGCAGATGCCATCTTGCTCCCACCGGATCTAACCATTACCAAGAATCTTGACGTCGTCGTTCAGCACTTTATTAAAGAGAAGCTCCCGGTGATTACTACTCTCGTCATTAATGTGAGGAGAGGAGCACTGGCTACCTACGCGCCGGATTACTTCGCCCTTGGGCAACAGGGGGCGGCGCTGGTGCACAAAATTCTCAAGGGGGCTAAGCCGGCGGATCTTCCCATCGAGCAGCCCTTCAAGCTGACCCTGGCGATCAATCTCAAGACGGCGAAGGCCATCGGCCTCAAGATTCCCAGGGAGATTCTCTTGCGGGCGGATGAAGTGATCGGGCAGTAATGAAGAAATTGGAGTTGGGCAAAATAACACAGTTGTTCTCTCGCCGAAGCGGTGGTATCCGCCGCCGGCTGCTGATATGGGGCCTTACCCTTCTGGGAATAGCTCTGATTGTGAATACCCTCGCCGGCTCCATGTACACCCGAAGGCTAATCAAGAGAGAAGCCGCTGAGCTTCAGACAGAGGTTGCCTCCAGGGTTGCTCGCGAGATCGAGGACTTCATCCGGCGGAAGGCGGAGCGTCTGCTCGATTTCTCCGCCTCTGCGACCCTTTATGAGCTGGGAGGGAAAGAGCAGAGGCTGCTTGCCCTTCTCCTGCTAAAGAACGATAGGGCGTTTACCGACGTGTCGGTTTTGGACGGAAAGGGGTTGGAAGTACTAAAGGTTTCGGAGCGTAGAGTCTATCTTCCCGGAGAGCTTGCCGATCAAAGCGATTCCGCTAAATTCAAGAGTGCGATAAAGGGGGAGCACTATATCAGTCCGGTCTACACGTCCGATAAAGCGGAGCCTTATGTGACCATCTCGGTCCCGCTGAGGGTTACTCCTCAGGAGGTGGTCGGCGTGGTTTCTGTGGAGGCCAATCTGAAAATCCTCTGGGAGGTGATCGGAGAGATTGGGTTCGGTCGCGCCGGCTATGCCTATCTTGTGGATGGTCGGGGAAATCTCATCGCCCATAGAGATCCCTCACTGGTCCTAAAAAGAACGAATCTGAGTCACCTCCATGCGGTTCAGGAATTTCTCAGCAATCCCACATCTCCAGACCCTACCCCTGCTTATGAAAGCCAGGGGATTACTGGGGAGCCTGTGCTTGCCACTTTCGCTCCAGTGGGTGGGCTAGGCTGGGCGGTCGTTTTAGAAGAGCCTGTTGCAGCAGCCTTGAGCGAACTCAAAAGGATGGAGCGCTACGCCCTTCTGCTATTAGGTATCGGAGTGTTGATTGGGGCGCTCATCATTGTATGGGTCAGCAACAGAATCACCAGGCCGATTTCGGAGCTGCATCGCGGCGCCGAGGTCATTGGTCACGGCAACCTCCATCATCGTGTGGAAATCAAGACGGGGGATGAGATTGAGCAGTTAGCCCGGGAGTTTAACAAGATGGCAGGGGAGCTTCAGGCTTCCCATGTGACTTTGGAGCAGAAGGTAGAGCAACGCACCAGCGAGCTTTCAGCCCTTTATGACGTGACGGTTAGTGTTAGCGAGTCCCTTGATATCAACAGTGTCCTTAGCGCGGCGCTGAGAAAGGTTCTGGAGGTCCTTCGCTTTGACGCAGGCCGCGTCCATCTGTTGGATCCAGAGAGAAAAGAACTACTGTTGAAGGCCTCCCAAGGGTTTGCGGGAGAGGCCGGAATGCAGCTTTCCGTCTACAGAATAGGCGAGGGGATTAATGGCAAGGTTGCGGAGAGCGGGGAAGCCCTTTTGTTCGAGGATATAGAGACCGATCCGCGCTATGAGCAGATTGCTTATAGCGGACTGGCGAAGCAGGCTGGCTATCGCGCTCTGGCTTCTTTGCCGATCAAGGTGAAGGGAAAGGTGCTGGGAACGATGGACCTCATGAACCTTGTTCCCCGTTCTTTTCTCCCGAGCGAGGTCCAGTTGATCAGTTCTGTAGCCAATGAGATTGGCGTAGCTATCGAAAATAGCCGTCTCTATGAGGAGGCGGTGAAAAAAAGTCAGCAACTTTCCGCTCTCCATACCATCGCGGCCACCGTGAACCAATCTCTGGAGCTCGACGTTATCCTAAGAGAGAGCGTGGACAAGGTGTGCGAGATCTTGGCGTTTGACGCCGCCTGGATATACGTGGCGGATCCCTCAGGTCAGGAGCTGCATCTCAGGGCCCACAAGGGTTTGAGCGATGAGTTTGTCCGCGCCATATACCGGCGGGGGATAGGCACGGGGAGTATGGGAAGGGTGATAGAGAGTGGGGAACCGTTGGTTTATGAAGATATCCAGACAGACCCCGCCTATCTTCAGGTAACTGCGGGACGAAGGGCGCAGTCCTTCGGCTTCCGAACGTTGTACAATTTTCCCGTCAAATCTAGGGCAAGGATCGTCGGAGTCTTAAACCTGGCCAACTATTTCCGACGCCGTTTTTCTCCGGAGGAGCTAGAGTTGATAGGGTCCATTGCCAACGAGATCGGCGTGGGCGTGGAAAATGCCAACCTCTTCTATCAGACAAAACAGAAATCTTTAGAGCTAGAAAAAACCAACATTGAGCTTATAACGGCCAATCAGGCGAAGGCGGATTTTCTGGCAGCCATGTCGCATGAATTGCGCACTCCTCTTAATGTCATTATTGGCAACGCCGATCTGATGAGAGATGGCATGTTTGGCGATATCGGCGCCAAGCAAAGGAGCGCTCTGGAGAAGATCCTGTATTATTCTGAGACCCTGCTCAAACTCATCAATGACGTATTGACGGTCACCAAGGTGGAAGCGGGAAAGGCCTCCTTGAACGTCTCCACGTTTCACGTAGATGAGATCATCGCGCACACCAGAGGTTACGTGGAGCAGCTCAATCGAAATGGCCGCCTGAAGGTGCTGTGGGAGGTGGAACCCGATCTCCCTCCGATGACAACGGACGCCTTGAAGATCGAGGAGATTTTGCAGAACTTGATCGGCAACGCCTTTAAGTTTACGCCCCAGGGTAGCATCGAGGTGCGGGTTCGAGACCTTAAAGGCAAAAATCGGATCGAGTTCAGCGTGGCGGATACCGGGATTGGCATCGCTTTCAAGGACCGGGACAAGATTTTTGAGCAGTTTCATCAGCTAGAAGAAGCGCACACCGGCAGCTACGGCGGGGTCGGCCTGGGGCTGAACATTGTGAAAAGATACCTGGAGATGATGGAGGGTCACATCAAGGTCGAGAGCCAACCGGGGAAGGGCTCGACTTTTACCTTCGAGCTGCCGTACTCCATCCAATAATCCTCGCTATGCTCGGAATCTCAAATTTCACATCTCAGATTTCAGATTTGAAATTTGCGATCTGAGATCCTGTAAGGCATGCCCTTGACTTTTTTGCCCGGTAAAAGTTAGGAAGGGTAAAGGGAAAGAAAGGAGACAGGCATCAAACATGAACGGCGCCCTCGAAGGAATCCGCATTCTTGAGCTTGCAAGCTATGTTACCGGGCCATTTGCCTCCCTGCTCCTGGCCGACATGGGCGCTGACGTTATCAAAGTGGAGCAGCCGGGACAGGGAGATCCGTTTCGCGGTTGGGGGGAGAAGCTCTACTCTGGGACTTTTTGTAGTCTAAATCGCAACAAGAGGAGCGTGACCCTGGATATCCGTCACGATCAAGGGCGGGACATTTTTCTTAAGCTGGCTGCCGACTCTGATATCGTCATCGAGAATTTTCGTCCGGGGACGCTGGAAAAGAGAGGCCTCGGCTACGATGCGGCGCGGGCGCTAAACCCGAAAATCATCTACTGCTCCATCTCCGGCTTTGGCCAGAAAGGCCCTTATCGCGATCTGCCTGGATACGATACCATCGGCCAGGCCATGAGCGGGCTTTTGAGTCTGCTCACCGACCCGGAGAAGCCTCAGGGCATGGGGATATCCTTCTCCGATCATCTCACCGGGATCTACGCCTGCTACGGAATTCTGGCTGCCTTGGTGAACCGGCTGATGACCGGGGAAGGACAGAGAGTCGAAACTTCGCTCCTGCGCGCCACCGTCGCTTTCGTCAGCGAGAATGCCGCGCGCTACTTCGAGACCGGAGTGGTCCCGCGCCGGGCCTACCGCACCAGGACGGCGGGCGTCTTCGCCTTCGTTGATAAGGATGGGCTCCCGTTTGTGATCCACCTCTCCTCGCCGGAGAAATTTTGGCGTGGTCTTCTGGATGTTGTTGGCAAACCGGAATGGGCGGACGATCCGCGCTTTAGTGACCGCAAGGGCCGATTCGAAAACTATGATTTGCTTTCCGAGCAGCTCCAATCGGTCTTTCGCGGTGGGCAGCGGAAAGAATGGCTCCGACGCCTGCAAGAGCGCGATGTCCCGGCTGCGCCGCTGAACACGCTGAGGGAGGTCTTTGAGGATCCGCAGGTGCGGGAGTACGGCTTCCCGATCGAGGTGGAGCACCCCCGGATGGGGAAGGTGAAGCTGGTAGGAAGCGGCGTCGAACTCAGCCGCACCCCTGCCAGGATGAACGTGCCGCCTCCGATTTTGGGCGAACATACAGGCGAGGTGCTGGGCGCTCTCGGATACAGCCAGGAAGCGATCGCAAAGCTCAAAGGGCTGGGAGTTGTCTGAGAAGCGCCCCCATCACAGGGAGGGATAAAATGATCAGGCTTCAGATTGTCGAGCGTCACGGCGTTAACCTTTACCGAACGCTCATCGATGCCATGCGCTCGGGCGAGCTTCGCACCTTCATCGCGACGAGGTACGGAAAGAGAATTACCCACCGCAACCCCAATTATTCCGGCTGGATCAAATGGTCCTATGCCGCAGGGGTTATCAGTTGCGAGTTTCTTAGCCCACGAAGACCCGGTACGGAGTGGAGGCTGGTGAGCGCTCTGGTAGGCCGTCTGGCGGACAAGTTTGCCGATCAGGTTCACAGCATCAGCATTCAGTTTCCCGACGCGGCCGCTCCCAAGGAAAAAGCGAGACGCCGACGCTCCCGGTAGGATGATTCTTCTTACCATCCCTGATAGAGTCGGTTGATAAAGCCGCTCTCGTCCAGTTTTTTACATAAACTGATGTCAGCGATGCGACATCCGAGTTTGATACCCCTTTCGCATGACCATCACCAGGGGCTGGCTTTGGCGCTGAGGTGCCGCAAGCAGGCCCTGGGTCAAATCAAGCCTGTGGGAAGGGAGGGATTCGAGGAGAGGGCCAAAGAGGTAAAGGATTTTTTTTCCAAAAACCTCGAGCGCCACTTTCGCGCTGAAGAAGAGGTCCTCTTTCCCATCATTAATTCTTGCGCATCCGAGAGCCAGCAAATGGTTGAGGATCTTATCAAGGAGCATCAACAGATCCGTAGGCAGGTCGCAGGTCTGGGGGAGAAGAAGGCTTTGTCCAAAACTCTCTTCGATCTCGGCGACCTCCTGGAGCGCCACATCCGTCGTGAGGAGCGCGAACTTTTCCCAATTTTTGAAAGACGCGTGGATGTCGCTCAAGCGCAGCGGGCCAAAAAGGAGATAGAAAAAATCTTGCAAGCCTGTTGACTCTGCAAGGTCCGTCGGGCTGACGCATCCTGAAAATTTCCTCTATCCATCGCTGTGTTTCATAGGAGCCGCGAGGAGGGTGAATAGATGAACAAGGAAGAACTGGAGTTTTTTGCCGTCACCAGCAAGCCGTGGCGCGCGGTCCCGGGCAGCAAATGTACAGGCCTTCGCGAGCGCATACTGAGCGGCGATCCTAACACTGGTGACTATACGCGCATTTTACGGTTCGAACCCGGCTGTGATACCACAGCGAACGGGGTATTGACGCATGACTTCTGGGAGGAAGTCTACATTGTGGAAGGCAGCATCTTTGACCTTACGCTGAACAAGGAGTTCAGGGCAGGACAATATGCCTGTCGCCCCCCGGGGATGCCGCATGGCCCCTGGAAATCACCTGATGGGTGCACCACCTTCGAGGTGCGGTACACGAAGTAGGGGCGCGGTCTCTAACCCGATCCGAAATTTTCCGAAACTAAGGTCACAGGTAACGCTACAACAGAACTAAATAAACCATCTGCGATTTTTCATTGACATTTAGGGTCGTGGGACGATATAAAAACAAAATTCCGGGAAAGAGGGGGGAAGCCACCATGAGGGCTCCTGCGAGCACGCTGTTCACGGCATTTATATTAGTTTTCCTGTTGGTCCCAGTAGCCCATGCAGCGGGTATTGAAGCCGTGGGCAAACTATCCGTCTTTGGTGGGGCAGAGAAAGAACATGATTTGGTGGCAGGCGCTAGAGGGGGGGGTCAGTTCTCGGAGTTGTCCCCTTAACTGAGAGATTTGGTTTACAGGGGATCGGACATTATGTTGGGGGGCGGGGGAGCCGGTACGGTCTGAGTTTGGGTCCCATTTTCGGTTGGAACTCAGGTAAAGTTGGGGCCTTTTTGAGCTATCAACATCGGACCTTGAGAGAGAACAATTTTGTCCACATCCGCCCTTCGCTTTCCCTCTATTTCGATCAGGCGAATCTGAATTTGTGGTACTCCCAGCACATCAACTCACCGCAGAGATCGCGAACAAGCGTCGAATTTGGCTTTAACCAAATTCAAAGCACGCTGCATTACTTTGCTCCTGTGGACGTAGCGTCTTTCATGCGCAAGGATAATCTCGAGCTTGTCCTGGGGTTGCAGGTGAATACCTTTGCCGGTGCCGGTCGGCGTACGCTTGAGGGGGCTGGGGTGGGACCGGTTTTGGGCCTCGCTTTCTTGCCAACGGAGAATGTCGAGGTCCAACTGTTTAGGGCTACAGTGGACAACCGTTCTCGCTACAGGGTTGAGTCGGGGATTCAGTTCTATTTCAATAAACCAAAGCAGACCCTCAAGGAGCTGCGCCGCAACTATCTTGAACCCAATCCGGATGCCGCTGGTGGTGGCGGTGGCGGGTCACCCCAGGGAAGAAGGGTGACCCCAGGGGAAGCTCCTCCGCCTGGCCCAATTGACTGAGGGTGGGTGATGAAGCAGCTAACAAAGCATTTTGCTCTGTGCATCGATAATACCGTCTATGAGGCATCATTAATCCGTGGCAAAGTCTATCGGATTCTCCCGGATCCCAGAGCTGCCCAGGACGATTTAGTGCGCATCGTCGATGAAAGCGGCGAAGACTACCTTTACCACAAGAGCCATTTTGTCTTTGTAGACTTCCCTAAAGCTGTCAAGAAGATTTGTTCGTTGACATTTAGGGTCGTGGGACGATATAAAAAGAAAGTTTGGGAAAAGAGGGGGGAAGCCACCATGAGGGCTCCTGCGAGCACGCTGTTGACGGCATTTATATTAGTTTTCCTGTTGGCTCCAGTAGCCCATGCAGCGGGTATTGAAGCCGTGGGCAAACTATCCGTCTTTGGTGGGGC
>JACPSE010000057.1 GCA_016193465.1 Deltaproteobacteria bacterium | reverse complement strand
TGGGTGGGAGCAGGTCTTGTGAATCAGGTTTTGGAAGTGAGAAAGACTCCTGACGGGAAGGTTTTTGCCAGACGAAAAGACGGCCTACCTCTTTCCCCAGAGGATCGGGAGGAGGCGAAGAGGTTGGTTCAAGAGCTGCGGCCACTCTGTTGGAACTGCGGCGGGACCACAACGGAGACCAAGGACATTTACGGTCAAACGGTCTGGGTGTGTTGGGAGTGTGCCAAGTGGGCCTAGGAAGAGTAATCCAGGAAGGAGCGCCCAGAATTAAGCCCTAACGGGATTTTCTCAGATCATCCCAAAGGGCTTTGAAGGGATTAAAGGTTCCCTTGTGGTAGGCGTAACCAACAAGCACGATGATTAAAAAGATGAGATTGATCCAGCCGAAGGCGTCCATGATTTTACTCTCCCTCCAGGGAATAGGCGATAAGGAAAGTGACAGTCCCAGCGAAGGCGCCTACAAGAATCGGGATCAAGCTGGGACCTCCCTCTTTGAGAAAGCCGTAAAGCACAAGACCAGTATAGGACAATTTGGAGACATCGTAAAGATACTTGGCGACACTCTCCTTCTGCTTCTGGGTCATGGAAGCTCCATACCATAAACGCCAGGCCAGAGGGTAGGAAAAAAAATGGACCTGCCTGAGACATTAACCCGCTTGGAGAGCCTAGAAACGTGCCTCCTCTCGCTCTTGCAAGAGGTGCGTTCTATCAAGGGAGAGATCCAGAAGCAGGCCAATGGAAACCCTACCCTTGAACCTCTCCTTGACGTTGAAGAGCTTGCCAAGATCCTGGGGCTGGACGTTGACTACATCTACCGCCAGGCCCAAGCCGGGAAAATCCCGTCTAAGAAGATCGGCAAATACCGCAAGTTTCAGCCGTCAAAAATCCAAAGCTGGCTAGAGAAGAAAAATTCCTAAACCCCCTTCACTTTTTCCTTGACAATACTTACAGACTTCTGTATGTAGGAAAGTATGAAGAAGGGAAATAAAAAGATGGGGAGACCAAAGGGGGTGATACCGATGATGAAGCTGACCCTATCTATCCCGGAAGATGTTTGGGAGAAGTGGAAAATCCAGGCAACCAGGGAACGGACAACGATGAGCGAGCTGGCTACGAGGCTCATCAACGACTACATCAAAAAGAAAGGAGGGTAACAGTATGGGCCTTAAGAAAGGCTTAGGGTCGATTTACAAGCGTGGAGATACCCACTGGGTCAAATACTACAAGGACACCCTAGACCCGGAGACAAAAGAGGTCCGAAAGAAAATGTTTCGGGAGTCTGCCCATTCGGACCGGGAGGTAGATGCACGGAGGTTATTGAAAGAGAGAATCGGGCAGATGGCTTCCGGTAAGTTTGTGGGGCCAGAGGGAGACAAGGTGACTATCAATCAGCTTTTTGCCCGTCTGCTCAGAGAGTACGAATCAAACAACCGAAAGAGCCTCAATTCCATTAAGCACCACCTAAAACACCTTGAACCATTCTTTGGCAGCATCCGGGCGCACTATCTAACCTCTGACGTTGTTAAAAGCTACATCGAGAAGAGACAGGAGGAAGAAGCAAGCAACGCGACGGTCAACAGAGAGCTTGCAGGTTTGAAGCGGGCCTTCAGCCTGGGGCTAGAAGACGAGGTTATCCAGAGAAAGCCCTTTATCTCATCGCTCAAGGAGGATAACACACGGACAGGATTTTTTGAGCACGGGGATTATTTAGCGATGCTGGAGGCGCTCCCGGAGTATCTCAGGCCGGTTCTTTCGTTCGCCTATCTCACAGGGTGGAGAAAGAGCGAGATCATCAACCTGAAATGGCGACAGATAGACATGGAGGCGCGGACTGTGCGCCTAGATCCAGGCAGGACAAAGAACGACAAGGGAAGGGTGATAGCTTTGGAGGGAGACCTTTGGGAGATCATCCGGGGCCAGTGGGAAAAAAGAAAGGTTGCAGAGGTCCCCGGCCAGTCCCCTACCCTGCTCTGTCCTTCGGTTTTCCATAGGGAGGGAAAGCCGATCAAAAACTTCCGCACGGCATGGGGATGGGCCTGCAAGAAAACCGGGCTTGTGGGAAAGCTGTTTCACGATCTTAGGAGAACAGCGATTAGAAACATGGTCCGGGCCGGTGTGCCTCAGCAAGTGGCCATGATGATTTCAGGCCATAAGACAGCAGCGGTCTTTTACCGCTATGACATAGTTTCAGAGGATGATCTGAGGCAGGCATCCATCAAGGTCTCAGAGCACATTAAAAGGCAAGCTAGCGCTCAAAAAGTGGTGCTTATGAGCGGAGGCACGGCGGAGTGATGGAAATGATCTCTGGCTTTTTTAGTTCAGGCACATTTCAGGCACAATTTGAGCACAGAGGGCTTTTGACTAGGATTCACGCATTCAGGGGGGAAGTGGAAAATTCCTTGAAGTTAGAGGGGAATCTGGCGGAGAGGGAGGGATTTGAACCCCCGGTGCCCTTCCGGGCACACTTGATTTCGAGTCAAGCGCCTTCAGCCGGGCTCGGCCACCTCTCCGCGTCTAGCAAACTGTAAATGGCAAATAGTGAATAGTCCCCTACTCCCCGCTATTCGCTATCCGTTTGTTCGATCGCAAACCTGCGAAAAACTCACTCAAAATCGTTGCACACTCCTTTTCCAAGATTCCACGAGTCACCGCCGGATGGTGATTGAGCCTGGAATCCTCGCAGAGACGATAGAGCGATTCCACCGCGCCGCCCTTTGGATCCAAACAACCAAAAACGAGACGCTGGACCCGTGCCTGCAAAATCGCCCCAACACACATAATGCACGGCTCCAGAGTCACATAAAGGGTGCATTCGTGAAGGCGCCAGCTCTTAAGGTGCAGGGAGGCATCCTCCAGTGCCAAGATCTCTGCATGGGCGAAAGGCCTCTGTAGCTCTTCACGTCGGTTATGACCTCGACCAATCACTCTCCCATTAAAAACCACCACGGCCCCTACAGGGACTTCCTCTTTCTCAGCCGCACTGCGCGCCTCATCCAAGGCCAGCCCCATATAGTAGCCACCTAGAGGTATTAGAAAATCGCTCATTCTTTCGGGCGACCATAACATAAAAGTCAGGATAAGGAAATTAGACCTTCCTTCCAAAGCAAACAAAAAAGGTGTTGACGTGGCCATAGAAAATAACGTATATGGTTTTAATGCATCGAACACTTTTCTAGGAGCTTTGATCATGAACCCATTTTTAGCGGCTTTGATTTTGTCCCTCCTGGTCTTTTTACGTCCTGCAGCAGCGCAGGAAGAAAAGCCAGCCCCTCAGCAGGAGGAAAATCCCGTGACTCAGTGGGTCAAAGATCACGTTAAGGGAAGCTTCCGTTACAAGAACTTTGCCCACTTCAAGAAGACTGAGCCTGAGCAGAGAACAGTGCGGCAAGAAGGGATCCTAAAACTGGATATAGAGCAAAAGTTTGAAGAAAATTGGCGTCTCTTTCTCTCACCACAGTGGAAGGCCGACACTGCCAACTACACCGCCGGACCCTGGATGGATTTTCGTGACACCACCCTGCGCGACCCCTACTTTTATCTCCGGGAGGGACACATCAAATACAGCGGAGGTGACTACGATTTCAGCGTGGGCAAACAGTTTTTTTCATGGGGCACAGCCGACGGCTATAATCCAACTGACAATTTAAACCCACGTGACTTTCACGATGTGCCCGACAGGGAGAAGATGGGGATTTTTTCTTTCTCAGCGAGTTATTTTCCACCCGACTCGTCTCTAAGCCTCGTCATCATCCCTCTCTTTACACCAAGCCGGCTGCCAGTAATTCACTCCCGTTGGATCGGGAACAAAAACGCCACCTCGGAACTTGATCCCGGTGCCCTTGGCGTGGGTATTCCTCCTGACGTCACCGGCAGGAGAAGGGAGCTGCCAGGGAAAAGAATCGACAAAATTCAGGTGGGAATTAGAGGCAAGACCACCCTGGCCGGATGGGATCTCTCACTAAGCTATTTTGACGGCTTTGATACGCTCCCCGTAGTCCGGGTAACTGAAACCGTTGCCAGACCCCGCTTCAACCGCATGCATGTCATTGGTATGGACTTTTCCACTACCGCCGGAAAACTTGAATATCACGGGGAATGGGCTTGGAAAACCTACGACGGCGGGCGGGCCACGGACCTCCTCCCCTTTGTCATCGGGGGGATGTACGCTTGGGACGATGAGTGGGTGAAACAGCTTGGGCTTGATGAGATTAGATTGAACCTGGAATATGCGGGCGAGTTTACCCTGCACCAGAGGGACAACCGCCAGTACCGGGAAACCAACCTCTTCACCCGACCGTTCCAGAACTCCATCTTGAGCCGGCTAGCATTCAAGTTCGATGAGAATACGGAATTCCACGTATCAGGCAACGGCAACTTCCATCACCACAACAACTCGTTCTTACAACCCAAGGTCATTCATAAGCTTTCTGACTCCATTAAAATCGAAGGAGGGTGGGAGCTTTTCTGGGGCGCCCAAAACTCTTTCTGGGGGAAATGGAAGAGGAATGACCGGACGTTCGTGTTCATGACGTACGTGTTCTAAAACGGCTCACTTAGAAAAGTAGGAGCGGATTTATGTACGCGCAAAGGCCTTCCTTAACCACCCTATTATTAACTGCTCTGCTTCCCCTTCTCTTTGCCCTGCCTGCCAGCGGCCAGACGGGAGTGGAGGTCGTGAAAAAACAGAAGGAGCTTTCAAAAACCCAGGATGAATTGGCGTCCCTTCAAATGGTGCTGGTGGACTCTCAAGGGCAGAAAAAAGAGCGCAAGGTTACGCTATACACGAAGAGCGATCAGAGCGGTCTCAACAAAACCTTGATTCGCTTCACCAGCCCTAGGGACGTGGAGAATACCGCCCTTCTCACCTGGGAGAAGAAGGGCGGAGATGATGACCAGTGGATTTATCAAACTGGCACCGACAAACCCAGAAGGGTCTCTTCCAGTGGCAAGAAAAACCGCTTCGCGGGAACCGAATTTTCTTTCGAAGATCTCAGGCAGGAACCGGTAGACATCTACGAATACAAACTCCTGGGTAGTGAGGACGTCGATGGTAAGGCCTGCTATGTGGTCGAGGCCTATCCCAAGACCGATAAAGAGAAACAGGATAGCGGATACAGCAAGCGCAAATTCTGGATCCTGAAAGATATTTACTTTTCCATCAAGCGCGAGTTCTACGATCCCTCCGGCGCCTTGGAGAAGATCGAACGCTCCTCGGACATCAAAGGAGTAGTTGGCAGTGTCTATCGGGCCGACAAAGTAGAGATGGAAGATATAAGAAAGAAAACCAGGACGATGCTTATGGTAGAGCAACGCAAGATCAATCAGGGGCTATCGGACCAGCTCTTCACCGAAAGAGAACTCGCCAAGGGAAGGTAATCCTGCCAGTCCTGGGGCACGGCGATGATATGAGAAAGATCATTCGAGAGCGTCAAATGTTTTGGAAAAAAATAACGGTAAGGAGCAACTTATGAAAATACTATCGTCTTTTCAGGCGGTTATAGTGACGTTTTGGGTGGTGGCTGTTTTAGCTGCGCCCGCCAGCGGGCAGACAGGCCTGGAGATTATGAAAAAAGCCAAGGATACGCATAAATCCCAAGATGAACAAAGCAATGTCAAAATGATCTTGGTAGACCCTCAAGGAAACAAAAAGGAGAGAAAGATCGTCAACTATGCCAAAACCGACAAGAGCGATCTCAGCAAGACTCTCATGCGTTTTTTAAGCCCCCGGGACGTGGAGAACACGGGGCTCCTAACCTGGGAGCAGAAAGGCGGAGATGATGACCAGTGGCTCTATTTACCCGCTGCGGGAAGGCCGAAAAGGATAGCCTCGAGCGGCAAAAAAAACCGCTTCATGGGGACAGACTTTTCCTATGAAGATCTGCGACTGGAAAAGCTAGACGCGTATGAGTATAAACTGGTGGGCAGCGAGAATATTGACGGAAAACCCTGCTTTGTTATCGAAGCCTTGCCTAAAACGGATAGAGAGAAACAGGATAGCGGGTACAGCAAGCGCAAGTTCTGGATCCTCAAGGATACCCATTTTTCGCTCAAGCGCGAGTTTTATGACAAGACCGGAACACTGGAAAAGATTGAGCTCTCCTTGGATCTAAAGTCCTTAGGGGGGACCCTCTGGCGGGCCAATACCACCGAGATGCAAGATGTGAGAAAAAAAAGCAAGACCCTCCTCGTGGTGGAGAACCGGAAGCTTAACCAGGGCCTTTCCGACCAGCTCTTCTCCGAAAGGGAGCTCACCAAGGGAAGGTAATCTTATATACCTTTTGCCGGATCGGGGATAGGAGGAGAAAGTGGACTTAGCGAACCTTAAAAAGATACCGCTGTGGATTGTCGACAACGCGCTTCTCAGCTTGGGGATCATATTGGCCATTACTGTTTTCTTCGCCCTGCAGCTCCCCAGGTTAGAGATCGACACCTCTGCCGAAGGCCTCATGGTGGAGCACGATCCCGCCAGAGACTACTACGAGGAGATCAAGAAGAAATTCGGCAGCGATAACCTGACCGTCATTGTTATCAAGTCCCAGGATGTATTCACGGCTGAGAATCTTGAGACGATCCAGCGCATCTCCAATGCCCTTAGATCCCGCGAGGGAGTCTCCCGTGTCGAGAGCCTTACTACCGTCAACAACATCAAGGGAGAAGGAGAGTTTCTCAATACCGATCCCCTCATCGAGTCGGAGGTGCCCAAAGACCCAAAGAAGCTGAAAAAGATTCGCAGCGATGCGCTGGGAAATTCCATTTTCATAAACAATATTGTCTCTAAGGACGGGAAAATCACCGCCATTAATATCTACACCGAGTCCAAGCCTGGAGATAAGGATTTTAACCCCAACTTTACCAAGCTCGTAGATGGCCTTATCCAAAAGGAGAAGCGCGCGGGAGTTGACCTCTACCAGATCGGAACTCCCCTAACCAAGGTCACACTCGGAGAGTACATCCAGGGGGACATGGTGTTGCTCGTTCCGCTGGCCACCCTGTTCCTTTTGGGGACCCTTCTGATTTCTTTTCGCTCCCTTCAAGCTTGTCTCATCCCTGCGGCCACAGGGCTTATAAGCATCATCTGGGTCCTGGGCCATATGGTCCTGATCGGATACCCGATGAATGTGATCACTGCTATTATTCCGGCTCTCATGGTCGCTATCGGATTCACTGAAGACGCCCATATTATCTCACAGTTTCACTACGAGCTGGAGCAGGGTGAAGGAAAGATGGAGGCCTTGCGGAAAGTGGCAGTTCATACTGCGCTGCCGATCCTAATAACTACCTTCACCACGGTCATTGGCTTTGGCAGCCTGGTCACCAGCGACATCACCATGCTCATTCAATTCGGCGTCGCCTCGGCCGTGGGCCTCGCCTATAACTGGATCATTTCCCAGGTAGTGGTTGTTTCACTGCTTCGCTTTTGGCCCTTGCCGAAAGTCACCAAACCCCAACCCACAGGAGAAGAGGGAAAACTGGCCACTGGAATCGCCGAGTTTATGAGGAAGGTGGCACATTTGGACTATCAGTTCCGTTGGCCCATAATGGTTATCACTGGGGTCTTGACCGCCGCCGGCGTTGTGGGGTGGTATCTGATGGAGGTAAACACGGATTTCATCAGCTTCTTCAAAGAGACCACCTTCATTCGCCAGCGAGTCAAGGATGCTCATGAGTCGCTCTCCGGGATGGTCAACTTCTACATTGTGGTGGAGACGGGAAAAGAGGACGGGGGCAAAGATCCGGAGACGCTTCGCCATGTGGTAAAGCTGCAGGATTATCTCAAGGGAACAGGAAAAATAGACAACACGATCTCTCTCGCGAACTATGTGCGCATGATGAGCCGGGAGATGAACCAGGGCGATCCTAAGTTTGAGGTTATTCCTGATACCCCGGAGAAGGTGGCCCAATACCTGATAACTATAGAGGGACCGGACCTGGCCAAGTATGTGGATCATAACTACTCGACCCTTAATATCGCTGTGCGCCACAACCTCACAAGCTCTTCGGAGCTGGGTCGGCTCCTTGACCAGACCAAGGCCTATGTGGATAAAAATTTCCCAAAAAATCTAAAAGTTCAATTTACGGGTGAGGGAATCCTTATTAACAACGCCGCGGATTACATGGCGTTAAACCAGATTACCGGCTTCGGGCAAACGTTCCTCATTATCGGCATTATCCATGCCGCTTTGTTCATGTCCATCAAGGCCGGGCTCATATCCCTCCTCCCCAACGTTACGCCGATTGTTTTGAATTTCGGTCTGATGGGCTTTTTCGGAATACCGCTCAATGTAGGCACTTCCATGATTGCCGCGATCGCTCTCGGCATCGCCGTCGATGATACCGTCCATTTTATGGTGCACTACAGCCGGGAACTCAACGAAGTCCACGACCAGGAAACCGCCACCATCAATACCTTGCAAGCCTTAGGACGGCCCATCATCTACAGCTCCATCGCCTTAGCAGTGGGGTTTGCTATCCTGGCCTTTTCCAACTTCATCCCGACCATTTACTTTGGCGTGCTCTCCGGTGTTTGCATGTTGATCGCCATGGTCACCGAGATGACCTTCACCCCTATCCTCATGATGACTACGCGGCTAGTTACCGTTTGGGATACTTTGCTGGCCAAAATGAACAAGGACATTGTTGGGACTACGCCTATCTTTAAGAATTTCTGGCTGTGGGAGGCCAAAAAGGTTGCCATCATGGGAAAGCTCGCCACGTTTAAGAAGGGTCAGACCATGGTCTACAAGGGAGACGTAGGGAACGAGATGTTCCTGATCATTAGCGGTAAGGCCTCGGTCAACGGGATTGGTCCTGATGGGAGAATGACTACCATTGGGACCTTGGACGCCGGGGAGATCTTCGGTGAGATGGCGTTAGTGGAGAAGACCGAGAGGGGCGCGGATGTAGTGGCCTTGGAGAATGTGGAGCTCCTCGGCATCGATGCCAACGCCCTGGAGAGGCTCAGAAAGACGTTTCCCTACACAGCCGCAAAGCTATTTCTTAACCTCTCGGGTATCATCAGCCGGAGACTGCGCGAGACCACGCAGAAACTCACCGTCCACGCTTAGATCGGGAGGGCAAGCTAGACAAAGGCCTCGCTCGACTGGAGACCCTCTTGCTGCAAGCGCTCTGAGCATTGCTCCAGCTGCCGGGAGACGGAGTCCAGGATAGACGAAAATTCTAGTGCCAGCACAGCTCCCGAGAACCCCGCTGCCCCCCCCACCAGCAGTATCCGGCGAAAGGCGGAGGCAAAACCGTTTTCGAAGGCCAGGGCCAGGGCCATCGGGATCGTCGCCGCCCCGGTATTCCCGAACTGGTCCAGAGTGATCATGAGATTTTTGAAAGGGATGCCGCTCATTTTCGCGATTTTGGTGATGACCCCTTTGCTGACCTGATGCGGGATCACGCCGGTAGAAGAGATATCCCATCCCAGCTCGCCAGTCGCCTTACGGATCAACCCTGGCAGCTTTTCCACGGCAACCTGGCAGAGCTTCTTGGCATTGCTGATAAAAAAGATCTTTTCCGGATCTGTCAGGCAGCGGGTTCCTCCGGCCTCGATCCTGGCGAGATCCCGCTTCGAAGAATCAACTTCCCAGCTCTGGTGCACCACCTCGTAGCAGCGCGAGCTCCGCTGCGCCGAAAGCATCACTGCGGCCCCCGCATCTCCCAGCGTAAGGCCGGCAAGGTGCCGCGTTACCAGTTCAGATTTGGACCGGATGTTGAGATAGATCCCGTCGTGCAGGCGCTCCCCCACCGCCACTAGGACATTTTGAACCATTCCGGACCGTATCAGTCCGGTACCCAGGATCATCGCCTTCAGGGCGCTATTGCAGGCGTCTCTCACGTCAGCCACAAAGGCATCCTTTCTTAAGCCGAGCGACTCATGCACGCGCATGCCCGTGATGGGTTCGGTTTCGTCCATCGTATTGGCCGCAAAGAGCAGAGCGCCCACATCCTCCTTGCCCATACCTAGCCGGTCCAATAACCTCTGCGCCGCGGCAGCGGCCAGCGTGCTGGGGTGCTCGTCGGCCGCGGCAAAGCGCCGGGCCTTCACACCGGTCCCCGCTTCCAGGGTCCCTTCCCGTAATCCCAGTTTTGAAAGACCGGCACGGCGCTCGATCTCTTCAGAGGGAACCACGTGATCCGGGACGTAATAGTCCGCGCCGATCAGAAAACAACCCGGCCTTTCCCCAGCCAGTTCCCGGCCTGAGATCCCGCCATTGCCGTTGCCTGGCGCCTTCCTTTTGTTCATCCACCACATAATACGCCTCCATTCCTGCGCTAGGGCCAAGGCCTCGCGCCCTTGGCCGGAAACTGCCCTTATACTTTAATCTGCCTTACAGTTCAATACCTCGAGGTCGCTATTTTTCAAATGCTCTCTTAAGCCTGGTAGTACACGATAATGAGCATACCACGCCCGGGAAATCATTATAGGAATTGAGTCACGCTTTTTCTGTGACCTACGTCACACGGTAACGGACCTGGTGGCCTCGCGCCTGAGCTTAGTGGGACTAACGACAGCAATGCGCCGCCCTTCAATCCGCACTAACCCGGCTCGTTGAAAATCGGCAATGACTCGGGTCAGGGTCTCGCGTGAAAGCCCCGCCAGATCGGCCAACTCCTTGCGGGTAAGAGAGAGGGGGATCTCGGTCCCAATATTGAGGGGGATTTTTCGCTCCTCGATTATCTCCATAAGAACTGAGGCAACCTTCTCGTAGGCATCGGCGAACACCAACCGGCTGATCTTTTCATCCGCCTTGCGCAGCCGTTGGCTCAGCGTCGTCAACATCTTCATCACCACCTCAGGATGTCTCGTAATAAACCGCAGGAATTGATCCCGGGAAAGGATCAGCGCCAGGCAAGGCTCCAACGAGGAAACCGTGGCCGAACGGGGCTGGCCGTCAAGAAGCGACATCTCGCCAAAAAAATCGCCAGCCTCCAAAATCCGCAGGATGACCTCTTTCCCGCTCCTGTCATCCATGCTGATCTTCACCCTCCCCCGCTTGATAACAAAGAGGGCACTTCCCGCCTCATGGGCGTGGAAGATAACTTCGTTCTTCCGGAAAGAGCGCTCCCGCACCACGGATTCCATCTCCCGAAGGTCGTCATCGGAGAGACCGCTGAAGAGGCTCACCTGGCGCAGGAAAGCTCTGTTCGCCACTCTCGACTCCCTATATTGTCCCGTCTCTCACCGCATCGAAGCTGGCAACATCCTAAGCTTGTTTTTTTACCTCTTAGAGCATTCCGGAGCGCATGATGCCCACAATAAGCCAAAGCGCCAGCAGGACAGCTACAACGAAGCCTCCGACAACGAGCCACTGAAGCGCCGCCGTGTCTCTGGCAGCCGGAATGATAATGGAGGACCCTACAATGATTGCTGAGATAATAACGGCGAAGGTAAGACGGTTGCTGGCCCGGTCGAGCCTGCGAACGTAGGGATCGAGTCCCATCAGGTGAAGCTTTACCTGGATATCATTCCTGGTAAGCTTCCTGAGCGCCAGATAAATCTCGCCCGGGAGCGAGGTTGCCACATCGATCAGATCCATCGCCTCCCGCCTGAGCTTCCTGGTAAATGTTCCGATGATCGAGCGCTGCGTAATCAGGCGACGGGCATAGGGCCGGGCAATGGCAAAAAAATCCAACTCAGGGGAAAGCCGCCGGAATAGCCCTTCGAACAGGACCAAACATTTCCCTACCAGAAATAACTCCCGGGGAAGACGGAGATGGTGCTTCAAGGCAAGCCCCATGACCCTCTCAACATACACCATCGGCGGCATCTGACTCAGCTTGCGACCGACCAGCGGCTCTATGGTTTTTTCCAGATCCGCCCGCATCTCCTGACGGTATCTCTCCAGGTCCACGCTGTCAGGCACGAATCCTAAGTTGACGCTTTGCCGTGTCAGGGCATCGTAGTCACGATTCAAGAGGGCAAGAAAGGTGCTGCCCATAGCGTCCAGGAGATCCTCTCGAATTCTCCCAACAACTCCAAAATCCACAAAGGCCAGTTGCCCGTTATTCAAAACCAAGAAATTTCCCGCGTGAGGGTCGGCATGGAAAAATCCGTCCGTGAGGATCATCTTGAACAGGACATCGCTCCCCCTCCGCGCTATCTTACGGAGATCCAAGCCACTCTCCCGTAACCGATCCAACTCATCGATCCGCGTGCCCTCGATGTACTCCATAACAAGCACCTTCTCGGTGGTCAGATGGAGGAAGATCTTCGGAACATACAGATCCTGGCTGCCCTCGAAGTTGGCCCGGAAGCGAGAGGCATTCTCGGCCTCACGGAGGAAATCCATTTCTTCCTCAATCACCTGCTTGAACTCCTCCACCAAGGCAACAGCATTGAGGAAGGCAAGATCGGGGACGTAGCGCTCGATGAGGTCGGCTAACCGGCGAAGAATATCCAGGTCCTGCTCAATAACCTCCTGAATACCGGGACGGCGCACTTTGAAGACCACCTCTTCGCCAGTCCACAGCGTAGCCCGGTGCACCTGAGCAATGGAGGCCGCGGCCAAAGGTGTATCGTCGAATACCGCAACCAATTCGCTTAGCGGCGCTTGTAGTTCCGCCTCAACGATCTCCCGGGCTCGCTCGCTGGAAAATGGCGGTACCTGGTCCAAAAGCGAGTCAAACGCCTTAACGTAATCGTGGGGGACGATATCAGGGCGGGTGGAGAGTAGCTGACCGAATTTGATGAAGGTGGGCCCCAACTCCTCAAAGGCAATGCGCAGCCGCTCGGGCAGGCTGACTGCCTCTTCCCTTTCAAGACGTATATGGAGCGGCTTATACCACCAGCGAATCGGCGCAAACTGATCGAGCTCCAGCCCCTCGATAATCTGGCCTAGCCCATGCCCAAGGAATACATTGACGATATCGCGGAACCGCCCCAAATTCCTGTAAGTACGGCGGATTTGGAACAGGCCAAGTGGCTTCATGATCGGAAGCGCATGCCTACTTCCTCATCGCCGTCTCTTTGAGAAGCTTGGAGAGATTTTCAACCTGTTTTTCGAGGCGAGTGATATCATCGCGGGACGGAAGATTCATCAGCCCGAGGGTCTTATTAACCCTTTCATTCACCTTCTGCTCCAAATCCCTGGCACTCTCCTCGGCCTTGTTCATCCATTCTTTTAGGAGCTTAGCTGCCTCGGCGTCGTTGAGTTCCCCTTTCTTAACGAGATCGTCGATGAAACTCTTGACCGCGTCCTGCACCCCCAATCCCGCCAATACCGTTTTCTTAGCAATGTCAAACACGCCCATAATCTGCCTCCTTAAAGGAAATTTTACTGCCCATTGGCACCATACACGCTTAGGGCTTGAGGTGTCAAACAGCCATTGGTTAAACTGACCGGCGCAAATCCAAGTGCGACATTTCACTGCCGACGAATAAAATCCACAAGACGCTCTAAGCCTTCGGCGGTACTGATGCGAGGAGAGTAACCGAAATCCCGTCTCGCCCTGGAGATATCAAAATAGTGAGACTTGGCGAGCTGAGCAGCGAGAAATCGAGTCATCCGCGGCTCCCGGCTGAGAGAGAAGAGGGTATGAACTGTCTCCAGCACTACCCCGAGAGACTTCGCGGCGCGATAGGGGATCGATCTGGTAACTTTCGGGATGCCGAGCCTTTCCAGGAGCTGGTTGATAAAATCCCAGAGCACCACCGGCTCTCCCTGGCTGATGAAATAGACCTGCCCGGCGACAGGAGAACCAGCCTTGAGATGATCCGCAGCCTGCAAGTGAGCATCGGCGGCGTTCTCGACATAAGTGATGTCCACCCTATTTGATCCGTCGCCGACAACGAAAAGCTGCCGCGCCCTTGCCCGTTGTAACACCTTGGGAATGAGATGGTTGTCCCGTGGCCCCCAAACCAGATGCGGCCGCAGCGAGGCCGCGAGAAGCCCCTTGCGGCCATTGGCCTCAATGACAAGTCTCTCCGCAATGGCCTTGGTTTTCGGATAGTGACAGTTGTAGCTCTCCGGATACGGACGGCTCTCGTCTACGTTACAGAGATCGCCCTGGTCAAAGACCACGCTGGGGGTGCTGGTATAGACAAGCTTAGGGACCCTCTGCTCTGCGCAGCCCGCCAGCACATTTTTCGTCCCTTCGACATTGATGGCGTAGAAATCCCGCCATTTTCCCCAGATGGCAGGAAGGGCGGCGACATGAAAAACTACATCGATCTCCTGGCAGGCTTTAATCACCGCACTTCGATTTCTGAGGTCGGCCTGAAGGCTTTCTACCCCAAGTCTTTCCAGCTCTGGATACCTATTTCGCCCGAGGACACGGACGGAATCCCCTCGCGCCACCAGCTTCTCGACAACGTAGCGCCCGAGAAATCCGCCGCCACCTGTAACCAGCGCTTTCACCGAATCCTGTCCTCCGCCCAAACGGCCAGCTTCTCCCTGATGATCTTGGCATTGTGGCGAAAGTCCACGGGAAAACCAGGATGAAACAGTATGTCCTTGATATCGCGGGTGAGCTCGCTTCTGCTCCCCAGGTCGAGAAGCTCCTGAGCGAATCTCTCGGCATCCTTGACGCGGGTGGGCACTTTACCGCTCTTCGGCTCAACGATGATCACCGGGCGCTGGCTGCTCCTCGGACCAATGCCGACCAGCGCTGAACGAAACACATCCGGGTGCTGGTTGAAGATCGCCTCGCATTGAACCGTAAACAGGGTCTTCGTTTGCGCGACGACTCGGTGAGCCTTGCGGCCGCAGAACCAAAGCCTCCCCTCGTTATCGAGATGGCCCGCGTCCCCCATGCGGTGCCAGATCTGATCTCCCTCTCGGATTTTGGCAAGGGCCGTCTGTTCCTTTCTTTTGTAATATTCTCTGGTCACCACAGCGCCCTTGACCACGATCTCGCCAATCTCTCCATCGGGGAGAACTAGCCCTTCGCTCCACTCGGGAATGACCTCATCCACGATCTTGATGATCTTGAGTGTAACTCCAGGGAGGGCTCTGCCGACGCAAATCCCGGCACCCTGGTTGCTGAGAGGCACGGTTTCGGCCAAGAGCTCTGATCCTGCGATTGAAGTCACAGGCAGCGCCTCAGTGGCGCCGTACGGGGTATAACTCTCTCCGTCATCGGGGAGGAGCGCCTTTAGCCGTCCCAGGACCACCCCAGATACCGGCGCCCCTGCCAGGAGAACCTTCTTAACCGAAGGGAGCCGGACATGATGATCAACGCAGTATTGACCCACGCGGTTCCAAAACGCCGGCGAACCGAAGGAATAGGTCACGCGGTAATCTTGAATCGGCCCAAGAATATTTCTTGGCTCTACTTCAGCCGGCCGGGTCGGATCCATATAGGGCAGCACACAGGTCGTCCCCATAGCAATACAAAAGAGCGCAAAAGGGGCGAACGCGGGGAGCCCCACATCGTCTTCTCTTATCTGGAAGTGGCCCTGGATAGCTTTTACCTGAGCATCCAACATCCCGTGAAGATAGAGCACGCCCTTGGGGATTCCGGTGCTGCCCGTGGTAAAAAGTATCGCCGCCGGATCTTCGCTGCTAACCGGCTCGACCGGGAGCCGCCTCTCATCCCCACCGCGGATCTGCGCCAAAGTAGGGCCTCCCCAAAACCAACGACGTCCGACGGTGACAGTGTAATGTACCGTCGTGAAATATTTTCGGTACAGCTTCTTCAGAGCATGCGCGAGCGGGACAGCGACAAGGGCTTCGGGCTCAACCTCCTTGATGCAATGAAGCAAATTGCTTTTACCCATACCGGGATCGATGAGGATCAGGACGGCTCCTATCTTGAAGAGTGCGAAGGTCAAGGCGAGAAAATCGACTCCCGGCGGCACCATCAGCAGCGCCCGAGATCCGCGCCCGATCCCGATCTTCTTGAGACCGTAGGCAAGGCGGTCGCTCTCTTCGTCCAACTGCTGAAAGGTCAGGGCGCGATAGGATACCCGGCCGCTCCTTTCACGACCCAGGGGGTAAAACACCGCCGCGCGCGCGGGCGCTCTCTCAGCCACCGCGGTTAAGTAGGATGCAATGTTGGATGATTTCCGCAGGTCAGACACTCACAAACCTTTTAAGACGGTTCACCGTCGCCTCTCAAAGCGGATTCCTCTCGAGAAACTCGCGCACCCAGGGAATAATCCGTTCATGGGCGTCTTCGACCACGTAATGGCCGGCATCGTCGATCTCTTTCACGACGGCATTGGGAAAGCGCTCTTTCCACGATTCTAAAAGGATACTGGTAAAAACAGGGTCTCGGCCCCCCCAGATGATCATCATGGGACTGCGCTGGAACTGAGCGATTCCCTTTTCGATCGCTTGGAGCGGGGCATACGTCGGATGGGCCGAGCTTACCGGAATATCCTGGACGAATCTCAGAACCGCGACGCGGTTAGCATAGCTGTTGTACGGAGCCAAATAACCGGCTCTCACCTCGTCGGTCATCCGTTCCCGATGCCGGCAGGCTACGGAGGCCGCCACAACAGCAAAGAGATTTAGGCCGCGGACCGCGATAGGCCCTACAACAGGAAGCCGACAGAAGCGGAGAAACCAAGGGATGTGGGGGGACCAGAAGGCTACGGTATTCAAAATCACAAAACGCCTGACATAATCCGGATGGCGCACGGCATAGCCCATACCGATCGGCCCGCCCCAGTCGTGCATTATCAACGTGATCTTCTTTAAGGCGAGATGCTCCATCAACCTTTCCAGGTTGGCGATGTGCCGCTCCAGGGTGTAATCGTACCGCTGTGGCTTGTCCGACAGGCCACACCCCACATGATCGGGCGCAATCACGCGATATTGCTTCCGCAGATCCATAATCAAATGGCGGTAATAGAAGGACCACGTCGGATTTCCGTGGACCATAACGATAGGCTCTCCCTGGCCTTCGTCCAGGTAGTGATACCGGCCCCCATCCAAATTAAGAAAATGGGACTGAAAAGGATAGAGCATCCTGAGGCTGTCGAGGCTCGCAATCATAACCTTTTTGGAAACAGCATTGAGCCCCCGGTACGGTTTTTCAGCACGCCCCTAGTGATAATCGACTAAATCCACGTCGTAGGCGTTACCCTTCCGGCCGCTTTTAAGCTTCACGGGGCAACACTTCGACTCCTGTGAGCCCGAGATGGTGATCCGTTGACCATACGCAAGCAATTTTACGCTCCGCTATCCAGACAAGAGAAGAAGCATCAACATACGTGAGCTTACTTCCGCGAAAACGGTCAAGCATCTTTAACGCCCGGTGGTGATGCTCTAGGGTTGCCTCAAGCAAGGTTAAGCCTGTGAGATTCTCCAGGAACAGCCTAAAACTCCGCGCCGGCTCTTCCCCCATGCGATGCAAAAACCATGAGTAGGTTTCTGAAAGCACCAAAACCGAGGTCGCCCATTTTGGCGGCCTGGGCTGGTTAAACAGGGCCTTTGCTTGAAAGTGCCAGCGGTCCCTACGGTTCAGAAAGGCGATAAAAATTCCGCTGTCGAGAAAGACGCTCATGGAGTTTCTCGGCCATAGACCACTTCATCGACGCTGGTGCTGTCCGATGGCGACCCCTCGAAGATTCCAGCAAAAGCAAGCCACGGCCTATCTAAAGGCTCCTGAGCGACAATCTCTTGAAGAGACTGACGGCAAAGCTCTGCCAGCGAGATCCCTTTGCGGCGGGCTACCCTCTTGGCCCTCTTGTAGAGTTCCTTGTCTACGGAGATTTGTGTTCTAATCATGTTATCAAACTAGCACAAAATGATAACAGGCAACAAGGGGGGCATCAATTCCGATGGGAAGGGCTGCAGGAGAATGGCAAGGAGAGAGCCTGGCCTATATCCGCGACCAACTTGGCCACCATTCGATCCAGATAACCGTTGACACCTACGGCCACCTTGTCCCCGGAAGAAACAGACAGGCGGTTGACCGGCTGGACGATGAACCGAAGAAGGCGAAAGAAGCGGCTTTGGCCTAAGAGTGGAAACAAAAGTGGAAACAATTGGAAAGAAGATCAGACTTGAGGCGCGTAAGTTATTGGAAAACATGGCGCGCCCGGAGGGATTTGAACCCCCAACCCTCAGATCCGTAGTCTGATGCTCTGTCCAATTGAGCTACGGGCGCAGCGCGTGAATCTCAGATCCCAGATCTCAGACAACAAACCTCCTGTCGCAGATCATCTGAAATCTGGGTATAGTATCTCAACGCTGAAAGCAAATATCCAACCTCTCTCTCCTATGAAACAAAGTCAACCTAGCACAGAGGAGAGCCGTTTTCCAGAAAACCCGGACGGCAAAGTGAGTGCGCAAGAGTTAACGAATGGAGCGGTTTCTGAGCAAAAAATATGTTTTTTGTCCTGCGTCACTAAAACCATAACTGGAATTGGCGCCGTCTGGAAAAAGTTACCCACGACTCTTGACGCTGCCGGTGAGCTAAGATAACGGTTAGTCCGATGAATATGGTAGAGAAGATTCTGGCCCGAGCCAGTGGCCGCAAGGCGGTCACGCCGGGTGAAGTGGTGGTCGCCAACGTGGACTGCCTGCTCTTGCACGACCTGAGCGGCTATCTCACTGCGAAGGTCTTTGAGGAGCAGGTTAAGCGCCCGATGCGCTATCCCGAGCGCGTGGTAATGATCTTCGATCACCACTTCTCGCCTCCCAACGAAGAGCAGGCCGTCCTGCTTCAGCAAAACCGAGGTTTCGCCCGCCGCCACGGCATCCATCTCTTCGACTGCGGCAACGGCAACACCCATCACGTCGGGGTTCAGAACGGCTTCATCAGGCCGGGCACCGTGGTGGTCGGCTCAGATAGCCACACCCCCATCCACGGGACGCTGGGCTGCTTTGCGACCGGACTCGGAAACGACTCCCATGCGGGGACAGTGATGCCGTTCGGCAAGGCCTGGTTCCGTGTTCCCGAGGCGATTCAGGTCAGGCTCACCGGCCGGCACAAGCCGGGGGTCACGCCGCGCGATGTGGTGCAGTGGTTGATCGGCACCATCGGCGAGGGCGGCGCGATCTATAAGGCGCTTGAGTTCACGGGGCCGTACATCCATGAGCTTGGGGTCTGGGATCGTTGGCTCTTTCCGATGATTACTGTGGATGTCGGCGCGAAATGCGGCTACATCGAGCCAGACGAAAAGACTATCGCGTTTGTTCGATCTCTCACTGATCGGCCATTCGATCCCGTCACCGGGGATCGAGACAGCACGTACGAGGCCGTTTGGGATTGGGAGATAAGCGACCTTGAACCTCAGGTCACCTGCCCGCCTACAGTCGGCTATGTCAAACCTATTGGCGCTGCCGCGGGCGCCCCGATCCAGTGGGCCGAGCTGGGAGGCCACGGTGGCGGACGGATCGAAGACATCAGGATGGCGGCGCAAATTCTCCGTAACCGCAAGGTGGCTCCGGAAGTGAAGTTCAACCTCGTTCCGTCGAGCCGCGCCGTCTTTACTCAGGCTATCCGCGAAGGGTTGGTGGAACTCCTTCATGAAGCCGGGGCGACGTGGTTTCCGGCCAGCACGGGATCGAACCAGGCAATCAACATGGGCGCCATGGCGGCCGACGAGACGATGATCTCAACGCACGCCCGCAACTTTCCGGGACGAAACGGCAGCCCGGAGGCCAAAATGTATCTGGCGTCGGCGCTGACGGTCGCCGCCTCGGCCGTCAAAGGGTGCGTGGCAGACCCGCGTGAGTTTTTGTCATAGCTGGGAGCACAACATGGAGATACGGGGACGCTGCTGGAAGTTCGGAGACAACATCCCGACGGACAAGATCGTCAGGACGGATATGATATTTAAACCCTGGTCGGAGATCCTGAAACACGTGCTGGAGAGCTGCAACCCCGAGTTTCCCGCCAAGGTAAAGCCGGGCGACATCGTGGTGGCGGGCAAACACTTCGGACAATCCTCAGGCCGCGCCATCGCCGCCAAGGCGATGAAGCAAACCAAGGTCGGCTGCATCATCGCCGAGAGCTTCGCCCGCACCTTTTATCGAAATGGCTTCGAGATCGGCATGCCGCTGCTCGAATGTCCCGGAATCACGGCCCAGGTGAGCGACGGCGACATCCTGCGCGTGGAAATTGAGAGCGGCAAGATCGTCAACGAGAAGACCGGCGGGGAGTTTGAGGCGAAGCCGACGCCTCCTTTCCTCCTCGATATGCTCAAGGCGGGCGGACTGATTGCGATGGCGGACCGGCTGGCGGGCGAAGGATAATTTCGCCGGGGAACGACCATGCTCATTCTCAACAACAACGAGATCGAACAGGTCCTCACGCTCGAGGAGTGTCTGGATGCCCTCGAGGTGGCTTATAGGGAGTATGCCCAGCGTCTTGCGGGCAACCGCCCACGCAATCACACTCCCTTCCCGGTCGAGGACAAGCGCTACCCCGGCTTTCATTTCCGATTCAAAACCCAGGAGGGGGGAAACCTCTCGTCGGGCGTCTGGGCCGTGCGCATCACCTCCGATATGGCGGGCTTTGAGACGCTGGCAAACGGCGTCAAGCGTCGCCGGCTGATCCCCGCCGCGCCAGGAGGAAGATTTGTCGGCCTTGTCACCCTCTACAGCATGACTACCCTGGAGCCCCTCGCGGTCATGCACGATAGCTACATGCAGAAGTTGAGAGTGGGAGCCACATCCGCGATCGGGATGCGCGAGCTTGCCAACCCTGACGCCAAAGTCGCGGGACTATTCGGGGCGGGCTGGCAGGCCGAGGCCCACCTCCGCTACCTCTTCATGGTTCTCCCCCGGATCGAGGAGGTGCGTGTCTACAGCCCGACTCCCGCGCACCGGCGGGCCTTCGCCGAAGAGTGGGCGTCCAAGACAGGCAAGCGCATCGTCGCGGTAGATCACCCGCGAGACGCGGTCCGCGGCTGTCAGATCGTCACCTGCGCCACGGCGGCGGTGGACCCCTGCCTTGATGGAAGCTGGATCGAGCCAGGCACGCACCTCACGGCAATCACCTCTCCCGACGGCACGCTGCCTCCTCGACGCGAGTTGGATGATACCGCTTTCGATCGGGCCGACCTGATCGTCGTTCTCTCCAAGGAGCAGATTTCCCACGACAGCCAGATCGACATCAGCGGCCCCGTGGACAGAGGGTTGAAGAGCTGGGAGCAGATCGGCGAGCTGGGCGACCTTCTGGTAGGCCGTTTCCCGAGCCGAAGCCGGAGGGATCAGATTACGATCTTCGCCAACAACACGGGGATGGGCCTGCAGTTCGCGGCGGTCGGCGCGCGCGCCCTGGCTCTGGCCGAGGCCAAAGGGCTCGGTCACCAGGTGCCGACGGAATGGTTTCTCGAGGAGACGACGCCATGACGGAAAAAATCGGCGGCAGGCTGATCAAATTCGGCGACAACGTCAATACCGACGTGATCATCCCCGGCCGCTACCTGGTAAGCATCGACCCCCAGGAACTGGCCAAGCATGCCTTCGAGCCCATGGGGACGGAAGTGCAGAAACGCCTCTGGTCCTCTCAGGTGGTGGTGGGCGGGAAAAACTTCGGCTGCGGCAGCGCGCGCGAGCAGGCCGCGAGCTGTCTGATCGGCTGCGGCATCAAGGCGGTGGTCGCCAAGTCTTTTTCCAGGGTCTTCTTTCGGAACTGCATCAATACTGGTCTGCCCGCGGTCGAATGCTCTGAAGCGGCTGAGGCCGCTCTGGACGGCGGTGAGCTCTGGATCGACCTCGAGCAGGGGATGGTCGAAGTTCAAGGAGAAAGCTTTAGCTTCGCCTCTTATCCAGAGAGCCTAAAACAGATCCTCGAGGCCGGCGGTCTGATTCCTTACCTTGCCAAGTATGTCCTGCCGCAGCAGGAAGCGCTGAAAAGACATACACCTGAGCTCAGCCGAAGGTGAAGCACTATGGGAAAAGCGTTCGCTGAAAAAGTGCTCGCAAGAGCCGCCGGGCTCTCGGATGTCCGCCCAGGCGAGATCGTGGATGTTTATCCTGATCTGTACATGAGCCATATGGCGAGCTGGCGCTGCATCCGCACGCTGGAAAAGATGGGGACTGATAAACTCTACGATCCCGAACGCATCGCTATGGTCATGGATCACATCTCCCCGGCCAGAATCGCCAAGACTGCCGATGACCAGCGGCTGTGCCGCGAGTTCGCTGTGCGAAAAGGCATCAATAAGTTTTATGACGTTGAAGCTGGAATCGCCCACGTCGTGCTCATGGAGGCGGGGCACATCCGCCCCGGCATGGTCGTGATCGGGACCGACTCGCACTCGACGATCTACGGCGCCCTTGGCGCTTTAGGCACCGGGGTCGGGTTCAGCGAGATCACGGCGGCCTGGGTCACAGGAAAGCTCTGGATGAAGGTGCCGGAGTCCATCAAGGTTATCATCGAAGGCCCGCTGGCGCGCGGCACCAGTTCGAAAGATGTCATGCTCAAGCTGATCGGCGACCTCACTGCCGACGGCGCCACCTACTGTTCCGTTGAGTTTCACGGGAGCTACGTTGAACGGCTCTCGATCTCCGATCGAATGACGCTCTGTAACCTCGCCATGGAGCTCGGCGCGAAAAACGCTTTCGTTCGTCCGGACGAGATTACCCGAAGTTATCTGGGCGAGCGCGGAGTGCCGCCGGGCCAATACACCGAAATTCATCCGGACCCCGATCCGGTCTACGTGAAGAGCGTAACCATCGACGGGCGCAGCCTGGTGCCGCAGATCGCCTGCCCCCATACGGTTGACAACGTGAAGCCGATTGACCAGGTCGCAGGCACCAAGGTGAACCAGGTCTTCGTCGGTTCCTGCGCGAACGCCAAGTACGAGGATCTAGTGGAGGCGGCGCGGATTCTCAAAGGCCGCAAGATTGCGCCGGGTGTGAGGCTACTCGTGAGCCCGGCCTCCAAAGAGATCGTGGCGCGCACCGTGAAGGACGGGACCTACTCGATCCTTCTCGAGGCCGGCGCGCTCATCACGAATCCCGGCTGCAGCGCGTGCGCCGGGGACGGCGGTGTGATGGCCGACGGCGAGGTCACGCTCTCAACCGCGAACCGTAACTTCCAGGGTCGCATGGGGAGCTACAACGCCGAGATCTATCTCGGGAGCCCCGCCGTAGCCGCGGCCACCGCCGTGAGGGGCGTCATCACCGACCCCCGCGAGTTCTTGTAGCTAAAATGAAACGGAGAAGTCTAGTCTCGATTTTAGTTTTGGGATGCGTTTTGTTCTTGAGCGGGAATCCTCCGTCCTGGTCCGGAGAGAAGATGATTGCCGACTACGGGGGAACCTCCGGGTTTCAGTCCCCCATCTGGGCAGCCAGGGAAGGCGGCTTTTTCGCCAAGTACGGATTGGACATCGACATAGTGATGATCCCCGGAGGCACGCAGAGCATGCAGGCCCTGATCTCGGGCGGCACTCAGTTTTCGCAATCCTCGGCGGCGGCGCCCATCCACTCCCGCCTGGGGGGTTCCGATGTGGTCATCGTGGCAACTTCGATTAACAAGTACCCTTTTTCCGTGGTCGCCCGCCCAGGCATCAAGACACCGGCCGACCTCGTGGGGAAGAAGCTAGGCGTCGTCCGCCTCGGCGGCTCCAATGAGCTGGCTTTGAGGAAGGCCCTGAGCCTGTGGGGCATCGATCCCCGATCCGTTACGTTTTTGCAGATGGGAGAGGCCGCCAGCCGCTTGATCGCTCTGGACAGCGGGAACCTGGACGCGACGGTGCTGGCCCCCCCGCATACCCTGAAGGCCAGAAAACTAAAAATGACCATACTCGCCGACTTGAACGCTTTGCCCATTTACTACCCTCAATCTTCCATCGCGGTTAAAGAAAGCACACTGGGGCGGCAGCCGAACCTGGTCAAGAATTTCTTGAAGGCATACATCGAAGGCATTCACATGTTGCGCACCAATAAGGCCGAGAGCCTGAAGATCCTCGCCCGCTACATGCGCACGGGGGAGAAAGAGATCATTGAAGAGACCTACGACTATTTCTCCCGCATGGTGTCCCCCATCCCCCGCACGAACCTGGAAGGGATCCAGGAGATTTTGAGCCAGGAAGCTCAACGCCTGCCCAATGCCTCTCGATGGAAGCCCGCGGAACTGGTGCGCGAGAGCATCCTTGACGAACTCGAGAAAGAGGGCTTCACGCAAAAGTTCCGCTGATCCCGGACACCAAGGAGACACCCGGATGCCATACGAGGACTTGAGACATTATTTGCGGGTTCTGGAAGAAAAGGGGAAACTCTTCCGCATATCCAGGGAGGTAGACAAGGACTGGGAGCTTTCCGCCGTCGCCAAGTTGGTGTTCCGCAAGATTCCCGATGAGCGCAGGCCCGCTCTTCTGTTCGAGAAAGTGAAAGGATTTTCCACTCCCGTGGTGACCGGCGTTCTGGGAGCATCCCGCCAGGTTTATGCGATCGCTCTGGAGACGGAGCTGAATTTCGAAGAAATTTTCCGGCGCTGGAGCAGGGCCCAGGCAGACCCTGTTCCGCCGGTTCTCGTGGAGAGCGGCCCGTGTCAGGAAGTCATTTTACGCGGCGATGAGGTCGATCTCTTCCAATTACCCGTTCCCATCTGGACCGTCCCTCACGACCCCGCCCCCTACTTCACCTCCCCTTACGTTATCGGGCGGGACCCCGAGAGCGGCGCCAGAAACGTGGGAACATATCGACTACAGCTCAAGGGGAAATGCAAGACGGGGATCTACTTTGGCAACAACCTCCAGGATCTCCGCCGCATCATCGACAAGAACGAGAAGCAAAACCGGCCGACTCCCGTCGCCGTGGTGCTCGGAACGGATCCGGTGATCGGCCTTACCTCGGTCTCCAAAGTCCCATTTGGCCTGGACGAGCTGGCGGTCGCCGGAGGACTGCGGGGAGAGCCGGTAGAGGTCGTAAAGTGCAAGAGCTCCGATCTTGAGGTGCCCGCCACGGCGGAAATCGTCCTGGAAGGAGAGATCCCGCCGGGAATCCGGGAAGACGAAGGCCCTTTCGGGGAATACGCGGGCTACATGAGCCGGGGCGGACCTTCGTTTGTCATTAACGTGAAATGCATGACCACCCGCCGAAATCCCATATTCCAGGCCTTCGTGAGCCAGATGCCGCCCAGCGAAAGCAGTTGCATCCGGGGCTTTGGTTTTGGAGTTCCCATTTATAAAAAGCTCAAGTACGACCTTGGTCTCCCGATCACGGACCTGCACTTTAAGACAGCGGGAGGGAGCACTGCCTATCTCGTGATCTCGATGAAAAAGGAAAATGAAGGCCAGCCCAAGCAGGCCATCTGGGGCGCCTGGGCCGTGCTGCCGCGGTTTGCAAAATTCACCGTCGTGGTGGATGACGATATCGACGTGCGGGACTCGTTCGCTGTCGACTGGGCCATGAGTTTTCGCGTCCAGCCGGCCCGGGATATTTTCATCGAGCCCAATACGCTGAGCGTTCCCCTGGACCCCTCGGTTCCCATAGAGGGCCCGGTGTCCGACGAGCGCCGCGCCCTGGGCTCCAAGATCGGCATCGATGCCACCAAAAAGCACGATTTTCCGCCGATCGCCTTCCCACCCAGAGAGCACATCCTCGAAGTGGAGAAGCGCTGGCGGGAATACGGGCTTCACTTGATTTCCTAAATCCTCAGAAACGGGGGGGAAGGACGGAATTAGGTCATGAATCAGTGGATAAGGATAGTCGCTCTCGCCATCCTGCCGCTCTGGGTGCAGGCAATTCCCGCCTCTTCTCAAACGCTGGTTAGGGTTGCGACCCCGGGAGCCCTTACTGGCGCGCTGCCGATCTATTTTGGGGCGAAAAAGGGGATCTTCGCCAGGCACGGCTTGAACGTGGAGGTTATCGCCACGCGTAACGAGCAGATGAACATGCAGGCGCTGATGTCTAACAGCGTCCAGTTTTTGACCTCCAGCACTACGGGACTCTTTTACCTCGCCAAGCAGGGCGCGGACGTTGTCGGTCTTTGCTCCTGGAACAACTCGTCCCCCTATAGCCTGGGGAGCAGGTTTAAGATAAAAGATCTCAAGGAACTAAAAGGCAGGAAAATAGCTTCGAGCGGCGCCGGCGGCAGGGCGGACGCCTTTATCAGGTTCATGCTCGCCAAAGTTGGATTGGATGCCAGGACAGACGCTCAGATCATTCCGCTCTCGGGGGGTTCCAGCGTCCGGCTTGCGGCCGTGGTATCGGGAAACATCGATGCGACCTTGATCTCGTCGCTTCAAGGAAGACACGCCGAGAAGCTTGGGCTCACGGTGATTCCGATACCGCTCGAGTACATCTGGGGAATCAATTTGACCCGCAAGTCTTTTCTTGAGAAAAACCGAGGCGCCGTCAAGGCGTACATCCGGGGCCTGGCGGAATCGGTGCGGGCGATGATAGCCGACAAAGACTCGACGATCGCCGTGATGTCGCGGGTTCTGAGAGTCGACGACCTGGAGAGTCTGGACTATTCCTACCAGGCCCTGAGGTCGGAGGCCCGCCCGGATCTGTTCCCCACGGAGGAGGCGATCGTCAATGTCCTCAAGACGATGAGCTACGAGGACCCTGCATTCGCCTCCATTCCGCCGTTCAAGTATTTTGACCTTTCCCTTATTGAAGAGCTGAAGTCTGAAGTTCGGTAGTAGAGGATCCGTGGAGGAAAAGCTTCAGCTACTCAAATCGACTGGCTCTTGGAAGAACCGCGCCGTAAAAAAACTGGTCGCCCAGTTTAGAAAGGGGTCTACTGTGAAAAAGTATCTCTTGTGGCAGCTTTTCGCCGGCCTTGTATCTATCTGTCTTGTCGCCCGACTGAACGCAGATCCTTTGCAGAAAACCCTTGAAGAGGCCAAAAGGGACGGAAAGCTCGTTTTTTACACCGTGCTGACTTTACCCGAGAGCCAGGCACTCCTTAAAGGCTTTCAGCAAAAATATCCTTTTGTCCAGCCTGAACTCTTCCGTCTCGGGGCCGAGAAGATGCGCACCAAAATCCTTACCGAGGCCAGGGCCGGCCGTCACCTTTTTGACGTCACCTCAATGGATGTAGTTGAAACCGGCGTGCTCCAGCGCCAAGGAATCCTTGCTCCCTACAAGGCGTTGGCGAGAGATGCCATCCCGGCGGGCCTTAGGGATGACGAGGGATACTGGGCGGGGATCTACGTGCGCCAGTTCGTGCTCGCCTATAATACCCGTTTGGTGTCGCAAAAGGATGCGCCGAGAGACTGGTGGGACCTTCTCAACCCCAGGTGGAAGGGAAAAATCGGCATGGACAGAGAGGAGACGGAATGGTATGCGGCCCTTGCCGAGTATTGGGGCAGGGATAAGGCCCGCAAATTCATGAGGGCGTTAGCGGCGCAAAACCCGGCGCTGCACCAGGGTCATACGCTCGTCGCGAAGCTCACTGTGGCAGGGGAATTCCCGTTGTCCATCGCTCACGCCAGTCGGGTCGAGCAGATCAAAGCCCAGGGCGCCCCTCTGGACTGGGTCGATAGTGTGGATCCGGTCGTGACCTCTCCGAGCGTCATTTCCCTTTCTGCCCGTGCCCCTCATCCCAATGCCGCGCGCCTCTTCATCGAATACGTCCTTTCCCGTGAGGGGCAAATGCTTATCCACGACAATTTTCGCGTTACTGCCCGCTCGGACATCCCGCCTCCGACCAAGAAGCTTGACCAGAAACGTCTCCGGCTCTTTTTTGTCAACCCGAAAATTGCCGACCGCTATAACGAGTTTCAAAAGGACTATCATGAAATATTCGGGCAATAGACATCAGCGCTTTGTGATGAGAAGGAGTCATCCATGAGTTACCGGGATCTCCGGGAATGGCTGGAGCAGGTAGAAAATTTGGGAGAGCTCCGCCGCGTTGAGGGGGCCGATTGGGACCTGGAGATCGGCGCCATCGCGGACATGGCCCGCAAGGAATCGAAGACATCGCCCTGTATCCTCTTCGATGCTATCAAGGGATACCCTAAAGGATACCGCCTGGCCTTGGGTCTTCTTAACTCTATCAAGCGATTGGCTTTTACTACCGGCATGCCCGTCGATCTTCCTACCATGGAGTTTGTCCGCCTCTGGCGTCAAAGGGTTAAAGCCTTCAAGCCCATCCCATCGGAGGAGGTCGAGGAAGGGCCGCTCTTGGAGAATGTGTGGGAGGAGAAAGACGTTGACATACTGCGTTTTCCAACGCCTCGCTACAACGTTGGGGACGGAGGCCGATATATCGGCACCGGGCACATTACGATCACCAGAGATGCTGATGAGGGTTGGGTCAATATCGGAACTTATCGGGTCATGATCCATGACAGTAAGAGGCTCGGCCTGTATATGTCCCCGGGCAAACACGGCCGTATCCAGATGGAGAAGTCTTTTGCTAATAACCGTCCCTTCCCCGTGGCCATCTCTCTTGGGAATGATCCTTTGCTTTTCATGGCCTCCGCCTTCGAGGTTCCCTATGGCGTGTCCGAATACGACTTTGCAGGAGGACTCAAAGGGGAACCAGTGAAGGTCCTCAGGTTAAGGCACTCCGGACTCCCCGTTCCAGCCTCGGCGGAAATAGCCATCGAGGGTGAGTGTTACCCGGCGGAGCGGAAACCGGAGGGGCCCCTCGGAGAATGGACAGGATACTATGCGAGTGGAATGCGGGACGAGCCGGTGATCCACATCCGTGGCGTATATTTCCGTAACGACCCGATCATGACCGGAGCTCCCCCAAGCCGACCGCCCACCGAGGCTGCGTTCTATAAGTGCTTTTGGCGCTCCGCGACGATTTGGGATGAATTGGAGCGTGCCGGAGTGCCCGATGTGGCTGGAGTCTGGTGCCCCCCGGAGGGAAATACCCGACTCCTCACGGTGGTGGCTATCCGGCAGCGCTACCCGGGTCATGCCCGCCAGGCAGGAATAATCGCTTCCCAGTGCCATGCCGCCGCTTACCTCGGACGCTTCACCATCGTCGTCGATGAGGACATAGATCCCACGGACATGAAAGATGTCCTCTGGGCCTTGACGACCCGTTGCGATCCTGGCGAGGACATTGAGATTCTCAGGCGCTGCTGGAGCGGCCCGCTGGACCCAATTATCCCAAGGGAAAAGAAGGGGTTCAACTCGCGAGCCATAATTGACGCCTGCTGCCCTTATGAGTGGTTAAAGGATTTTCCTCCTTCGGTCAAGGTTCCCGACGACTTAGCCCGTAAGGTGAGGGAAAAGTGGGGAAAGGCCTTTAGCGATCCGGCTTAGTGGAGAAACTTTATGGAAGATAAGACTGATCAGGCCCGACCGGAGAACGCCTACGAGGCGGCTATTCAGGCCCAGGAGCGCGTCTTGGAGCGCGGCCGCAAGGGAAGGGTTCTCATCCGGGATGAAGAGAGACAGTGGGAAAATACGCGCCAGGGAAGGATTCGTTATTTTCTTCATCCCGATATGTACCCGGATACGGCTTTGCAGGAGTGGAGAGTGTTCTCGCAGGAGATCCGCGCCCACTCGGGCAAACACCGCCATCAGGGAGGCGTCGCTATCTATATCTTGGAGGGGAAAGGTTACACGATCGCTGACGGCGTGAGGTACGACTGGGAAAAAGGAGATCTTCTGACGCTGCCGGTCAAACCTGGCGGGGTTGAACACCAGCATTTCAACACAAATCCGTCCGGACCTAGCCGGTGGATGGCCTTTGTCTATCTTCCTCTCGCCAATCACGTGGCCCTTCACCTAAAGCAGGTAGAGGTCGCTCCCGACCATACTTCACAATCAGGAGGTGTCAACGATGGTTGATCGCTCAACTGGATGGAGAGAGTTGACTCGATATCAGGAGCTGATCCAGCTCAGGGATGAGGAGCGCCGCCGAATTGCCGGCTCCAGCGTATGCGTGAAGGGCGCAAAGCTGCCTTGGGAAGCGAATCCGCAGGGCCTCATGAAATGGTATATGCACCCCAAGATTGACTCCACGGCGCACAAGTTTCTGATTTTTTATAGCCAGGAGATTCCGCCGGGAAGCCGCAGCGGCAAGCAGAAATGCCAGGGTGGAGTGGTCTTCGTCGTGGTTGAAGGAACCGGATACACCGTTCTCGATGGGGAGCGCTATGATTGGAAACAAGATGACTTGCTGCAGCTCCCAATCAAGCCCGAGGGCGTCACTTTCCAGCATTTTAATGCAAGCGAGAAAAAACCGGCCCTGCTGATAGCCGCAGAGCCAAACCTGGCGGCAACTACCGGAGTTGACCGTGCTTGCGGCTTCGAGCAGTTGGAGACGCAGCCGGATCACAAGGTTTGAACGAAGGTGAGCCGGCTTTTTTTACAAATGGAGGAACGCCATGGCAAGCAAGTCCGCGCTGAGAACGGATCTGTTTAAGCAAAAAATCGACTCGCTCAGAAAAGCGATGAAGCGAGAAGGGCTCTCAGGGCTCCTCTTCTATTCCGCCGGTCAACTCAGCCTGCTGGAGGTCAATGCCGTGCTATGGATTTCGGGAGTTTTGCCGATGGGTCCTCACACTGCCGTTTTGCTTCGCGACCGCGGTGAAGCCACAATGGTGATCAACCTGTCTTGGGATCTGGGGAGAGTGAAAGAGACGACGTGGATCGAGGACGTGCGCGTCGTCGATCGCTTCATCGGCGGGATGAGCGATATACTGCGGCAGCAAGGAGTTCAAGGGGATCTGGGTATCGTTGGGTGGGCCTTTATGCCAGCCGCCGTCTATCAGGGCCTCGAAGGAATTCCGGACGTGCGGCTCAAGCCGGCGGATAAGCTTCTGAGTTCATTGGCCCGGTTCCCGGGGGAGGAGGCGCTGGGAGCGGTCGAACAGGCCGCCGAGATCGCCGATGCCGGCTTTTCCGCCGTCCTGGAGAAGGCGAAATTGGGCATGGCGGAGCATGAGTTGGCGGCGGAGGTGGAATACGCGATGCGCTCGCTGGGAGCCGAAGACAATTTTGGCATGGTGACCGCTTCCGAACATAACCACTGTACGCATCCGCCGGCTGACCGGAAAATCCAGGTCGGAGACATTATCATCGCCGAGATCACTCCCGCCGTCGACGGACATTTCATTCAGCTCTGCCGCACGGTGGTCATGGGGCCGATTTCGCCTCTTTTGCGCGAGAAATTTACCATCATGGAAGAAGCGATGGGCAAGAGTCTGGAGCGGGTACGGCCGGGCAGCAAAGTCGGCGCGGTCTCACAGGCAATGAATCAGGTGTTTTCGGCCTACGGCTACGAGAAGTATTGCCGGCCTCCCTACATGCGGGTGCGCGGTCACGGGTTGGGTTTCTGGTCCATGCCCTTCTCCGAGATCGTGGACGAAAACGAGGCGGTGATCGAGGAAGGCATGTGCTTTGTCGTTCATCCCAACCAGTATCTCCCCGAGACCGGCTATCTGATGTTGGGGGATACGGTCTGGGTGGAAGACAAGGGCTACCGGCGCTTGACGCAAACGCCGATGAAACTTTTTACCATCGAAATCTGACCCTTGAACGATTTGAACGTCTGGAACGGTTCGAACGATTTGTAGAGGTGCCTAGTGGATACGCTTCATACAGTGCTTAACCGCGGCTGCAGCCTCTGGGATAAGGGGCGGCTGCCTAAACAGGAGTTCCTTAGCCGCCTCAGTCGCATCCATGAAGGGATGCGCGAACGCGGAGTGGACTTGTTGCTCGTCTACGGCGACTCCTGGCGCTTTGGCCACTTGGCCTTCGTCAGCCACTTCATGCCGAAAAACCGGGGCGCTTTGGCGGTCATCCCTCTCGAAGGCGAGCCTGTGTTGGTCGTTCAGGAGCCAAGCCGCAACAATCCGTTTTCCAAAACCCTTACCTGGATCGACGAGGTCCATTCGGTCGCAAAGTTCGCGCCGGGGCTAAGCGCCACGCTCGAGGCGCGAAGCCTCCAGCCCAGAAAGGTTGGGCTTGTCACTGTCAAGGAGCAGCTCAACATCCGTGAGTGGGGGGAACTCGCAAAGCTCCTTCAAGGGGCCGAACTGTGTGACTGCAACGATCTTCTGATCTCGCTTCGGTTGACTAAGAGCGCCGCTGAGTTGGAGCTGCTCAAACAGAGCAGCCGGATTTTGCGCGATGGGCTTAAGGTTTTTGCACAGGAGGCACGTCCGAGGCTCAAAGAATACGAGATATTTGCTGCCCTGGATCGTGAGGCGCGTCGCCAGGGCGCGGAAGATTTTCGTTTCTTGCTGGCCCGCTCGTCCGCGCCTGAGATAGGGCTTCGGCCCGCGGGCGGCGCAGCCCTGGAAAAAAACGAGGGGATTCTGGTTCTTGTCGCAGCCTCGTATCAGCGCTACTGGGCGGAACTAGGACGGACGTTCTGCCTGGGTCAGCCTTCGCAACGGTTGGTAAAAACATACGACCTGGCAAACCGTATCTTCGGCCAGCTAGTTGAGCGAACGAAGACGGGCGTTTCCTCCGCTGCGGCGGCTGACTTTTTGGGAGAAGTCCCCTCACTTGCCGCGAGGGATTCGTTAGAAGCCTACGGCGTGGGAAACGGCGTCGGACTCGACTTAACCGAGGAGCCCTATCTAGGTAAAGACGGGCGAGGTGAAATCAAGCCAGGCATGACGTTGACGCTGCGCGTTTGCTTTGCTGCCAAGGAGACTGGCAGCGCGCTGATCTCCCAGCCTTACTTGGTGACCCGGTCGGGCTTGGAGCCGCTGCTCGGGCACAAGGAGAACTTGGTTTTAATCGAGGCTTAGAGGTTCGATGGAAGCTTCAGTCAACCGCAAAGCCATTGAGGCGCGCCAAATCGAAAAACTGTCGCGGATCCTAAAGGCAGAACTTCCAGACAACGCCTTTTACCGCCACAAGCTTCTCGAAAAGGGATTTTCGAACGTCGATTCCTTGGCTGATTTCAGGAAGTTTCCCTTCACGACGAAAAGCGAATTGGTCGAGGACCAGGCGACACATCCCCCTTTTGGCACCGTTTTGACTTTTCCGCCTGAACGCTATATCCGCATCCACCAGACCTCCGGGACGACGGGAAAGCCGATGTACTGGCTGGACACCGAAGAATCCTGGCAGTGGTGGGCGGAGTGCTGGAAAACGATTTTTGAGGCAGCCGGCGCCAACCCGGGCGATCGGATCTTTTTCGCTTTTTCTTTCGGGCCGTTCATCGGCTTTTGGACGGGATGGGAAGGAGCGCGAAAACTGGGCGCGCTGGCGATCTCGGGCGGCGGCCAGACCACGGCACAGCGGCTCAAGGCGATTCTGGATTATCGGGCCACTGTACTCGTGTGCACGCCCACGTACGCCGTGCATATGGCCTCGGAGGCGAGCAAAGCGGGAACGGACTTGGCGAGCGAGTCTGCCATTAGGATTACTATCCACGCGGGAGAGCCGGGAGCCAGCATTCCCGGCACGAAGAAAAGAATCGAAGAAGCCTGGGGCGCTAAGTGTTATGATCATCCCGGTGCGACCGAAGTGGGGGCTTTTGGCTTCGAATGTGACGCTCGCTCCGGTGGCGTGCACATCAATGAGACGGAATTTATCGCCGAGGTCATCAATCCCGAGACCGGAGATTCGGTCCGCGAGGGAGAGAGGGGCGAGCTCGTCATGACCAATCTCGGACGGCATGGAAGCCCGGTGATCCGTTATCGCACCGGGGATTTGGTCCGGCCGGGCACCCGCGCGTGTACTTGCGGACGCCCGTTTATGCTTCTGGAGGGAGGTGTTTTGGGCCGGGCGGATGACATGGTCATCGTGCGCGGCGTCAACGTCTTTCCCAGCGCGATCGAAAATATCATGCGCGAGTTTTCTGAGATCGAGGAGTTTCGGATTGAGGCTTACCGAAAAGGCGAGATGCAGGAGCTGAAGCTTACGCTGGAACCAAAGACGGCCGTTTCTTCGACGCAGAGCCTGGAAGAAAAAGTTGTCTCCCGCTTCCGGGAGCAGCTCGGACTGCGCCCGGAGGTGGAAACGGTCGCGCCCGGGACGCTGCCTCGTTTTGAACTTAAGGCGCGACGTTTTTTTAAATACCCTTGACAGCTCAGCCCGGCTGGACGTATAAAAATCGGCGAGAAATGGGCGTAGGCATGCGGAATTGATCAAGCCGATTGCCCGAAACGGAGGACGAGCGGCTGAGGAGTGGTGGAAAGAGGAGTGCGGGATCGACGTGAGGAGAATATGATGAAAACGATGTCAGCGAGCGAGGAGGGCCAGGCTTCCGGACGATCAAAGGCAAGCCGTAACACCCGGCGCTCCAGGCCGCTGCGCTTCGGACCTGCCTGCTATCACGTGCTCCATTTAACCGTTCTCACGGCGGCTCACGAGATGAACTTTTTCTATGACGAGGGGTTGCATGACGAAAACGAAAGGGAAAGCTACGAAATCGTTCCCCATGGGCTGGCCCCGTTCAGCTTCGAGAAGCTATCTCTGGTTCAGGCAATGAAGGACAAGGAGGTTCATATTGCGACCGACGTGCAGCCCAGAACGGCTTTGTATCTCAGCAGCCAAGGGGAGGATCTTTGCGTGATTGCAGGTTGGCGCAACAATCGGGGGCGCTCTCTTGTGGCCAGGCGGGAGCTGGGCACGCTCCAGGATCTGCGGGGGAGGCGCATCGGCATAAGCGACATGGGTGACAACCATCATCTTTTGCTTTGCTACTGGCTCGATCAGGCTGGCGTGAACCCCCGTTCTGAGGTGCAATGGGTAACGGGCATCGGCCCCGAGATGAGGCTGAGGCCGCTTCTTGAAGGAAAGATCGATGCGGGGCTCGTCACATACCGCGACCATATAGCCGAACTCCAGGAGGCAGGACTGGCCATTCTTAAGGACTTTTCTTCGGCCTACCCCGATGGCCGCCCTGATCGGGTGATTGTCTCGTCTAACCGGGTGATTGACGAGCGTCGAGAAGAAGTTAAGGCCTTCCTGCGGGCTATCTTGAGGGTCTATTGGTTCGTACGGGATGTGCAGAACTTTCGCTACCTGCAAAACCTGGAGGGGCGATTGCGGCGGCAGAGCCCGAACCCTTACGAGCAGATTCGTCCGGTTCACGTAAGCTCGCCGGGGTGGATGGAGAGGCACCAGGCCTATCCGATCGACGGTCTCGCAACCGGGCTGGAACAGTATGCCAACGAAATGTTCGCCCTGGGAGAAGTGGAGCGAAAAGTCGACCTGGGTAAAGTGCTAAGACAGGAATTGGCACAGGAGGCTTTTAGGGAGTTGTTGGAGCGTCCGGAAGTTAGACCGGATCTTGAGCGAGCCCGGGAAGTGGTGAAGCGGATCGGCTACTAGGGAAGTCCTTGGGAGTTGGCAGCAGGTGCGGGCCTGCGCAGCGCGAAAAATTGGCTGAAGCACAGTACCGGTAAATGATCTTAAGAGCGAGGTGCCATATGAACCGCAACCTTCTTAATGTCGCCTTTTTGACCCTTACCCTGGGACTTTCTCAGACCGTTTCCGCCGCGGCGGCCAATCCCTCCGCAGATAAGGCCAGAAGTGAAGCCGAGGCCAAGGGCTACATATTCTTTAGCAGCCACAATGAGATAGTGGCCGAAGCCAAAAAAGAGGGCAAACTTCGCGTTCTGAGCGGTTTGAGTCCCGAGTCTATTAAAGCCGTTACGAGCGCCTTCAGGCAGAGATACCCTTTCGTTGATATAACCGCGCAAGAGCTGGCCGGCATCGATGCGCTGCAGCGCGTCCTGCTCGAATTGAAGGCCGGCGTGAGCAAGGAGTGGGACGTCATGACGATGGCTAACGATCTTTACAACGAGTACCCCCCCTATTTTAAGAAGTTCGACATCCTCCGAATGGCAGGCCAGGGCGTGCTCCAAATCCCGCTTAAGATGATCGACCCAAAAAATCGCAATATAGTGGCGATGACTGCGAATATACAGGTCGGCGTGGCATACAATAAGAATTTGATCTCTCACGATAAGACCCCGGGCACATGGGAAGACTACCTAAAACCCGAGTTCAAGGGAAAAAAGTTCTTGGCGGACATAAGGCCTACCGAAATCGCCGCGCTGGTTCCGGCCTGGGGGCTTGAAAGGACTTTAGACTATGCGCGGAAATTGGCCGCGCAGGAGCCGGTCTGGGTGCGTGGCGGGACGAGAGGCATGGCGGCATTGAGCGCAGGGGAGCGTCTCATGTTCATAGGCAACAACTATAAAACCATCCGGGAAGCGCAGGTCAAAGACCGAACTGGAAGCCTCGGCTACAGGTTATTAGAACCGATCCCGGTTCGGATGAGCGAGTCTCTCGGCGTCATTGCCACAAGCCGCTCTCCCCACGTCGCTCTATTGTGGCTGGAGTTCCAAACTACTCAAGAGGCCCAGAAGTTAATTGACGAGTATGAGCCCTTTGGGGCCTCTATCCACGGACCTGGCTCAATTCAAGGGCAGGAAATCAGGGGCAAGAAGTTATCGGAGGTGGACTGGGACCATTACACTAAACTCAGCGATTATCAGGCCAAAGTAGTGGCAGCCTATGGCTTTCCCAAGGCGGAAATCAAGAAGTAATAAAATCAGCGGCAAGCCAGTGAAAAGGCGCGGTTTCTCCTTTGACTACCCTTGAAGTTGGCTCTACGCGTTGGCATCTGCATTCCCCCACCTTGATTTATTTTACCGGCGCAACGACTTAACCCGTTCACTGGAGAGTTTATGCTCTTAGTCTTGCGTTCCCCCACTATGACCGGTCTCCCCTTCTACGCGGCCGAGGAAAAGGGATTTTTCGAACAAGAAGGCGTTAAGGTCCGCTGTTTGCACTCGCACGATCCCAAGCGGACAGCCGTCCAGCTACTGGTTGAAGGTGAAATCGCTTTTTATACATCAATAAGTGCAATCGTTGAAGCAGCCTTGCGCGGGGTGAAGGTAAAAGCTCTATGCGCGACGAGCAACTCCAGGTATCCATGCGCGGCGAGGGAGGAGATCCGGTCGCTCGCCGATCTCAAGGGCAAAAAGGTGATGGTCGGAGGCGGCAGGTCTTACAATGAAGTTTTGTGGTTATGTCACCGCTATGGTTGGCAGCCCGGCAGGGATCTGGAAGTCGTCTCTGGAGAGCTGTCGCAGCGGGCCAAGGCCTTCTTAGATCCCAGCCTGTCTGCGGTATTCGGGCGGGCCCAGTATCTGTTCTGGCTTAGGAAAGGCGGTTTTCATCTTCTGCCATATCCTGACCCCGACAATGCCTGGCCTGAAGGATGCCTCGCGACTAGCCAGAAGCTCATCAACGAAAATCCGGATGTAGTGCAGAGGGTAGTCAACGCTATGGTGAAGGCCACGGATTTTGTGAAAACCTACAGAGATGAAGCGATAGCCGTGGCCATTAAGAATGTTCCTTATCTGGATCGGGAAGCGGTCGAGGGCAATTATGATGTGCTCCGGCAATGGTACTCAACCGCTGTGAGCGAAGCCGCCATCGCTCACATAGAGGAGGTCCTCACCATTGGAAGCGGCCAGGCTCGGGGAGCTAGGCTCGATGAGGTTGCTGACCTTTCCTTTTTAGCGCGGGCACGTGAGATTAGACCTCAAACATCTTAGAAGTCTGTCGGGATAACTGTTATGGATCCGGTAGGGATAAAACGCTGTACGTTAAGGAGGACGCGATGAAAAAGTTGGATTCATCAGTGATGGTACCAATGCAAAAGGCCCTGAGCACCGCAACTTTAGCCCTACTCATGGTTATCGGGGCAGCTCCTTCGGCCTTTGCCCAGCCTGCCTGGCAGACCGAATGGGAGCAGGTGAAAGCAAAAGCGAAGCAAGAAGGAAAGGTCGTGGTCAATCTCCCACCTAGTCCTGAACATAGAAAGCAGCTCGAGGCGGTGTTCAGGCAGAAGTTTGGAATCGAAGTGGAATCGGTGCTGGAAACAGGTTCGAAGGCTGTCAGGAGGTTGGCTGATGAATACAAGGCCGGTGTCCATTATTTCGACGTGGCTATTCTAACTTTTGACAGAATTTCAACCGACCTGCTTCCCGTAGGGGCGGTGCAGCCTCTCGATCCCTATTGGATTCTGCCGGAGGTCAAAGAGCCAAAGAACTGGTGGGGCGGTCACATTTGGACCGATAACGCCAAGCGCTATGCCTATGCCCCGGCGGCATATTTTCAGGATAACGTGTGGTACAACTCGGAGCTGGTGAAACCGGAAGAGGTGCGCTCGTGGGATGATTTTTTGAATCCCAAGTGGAAAGGCAAGATCGGGTTTTTCGACCCGCGCTTAGGCGGGGCCGGTCAGGGGATATGGGGTTTTGCCTGGGCCAAAAAGGGAGAAGAGTATCTCAAAAAACTCGTGCAACAAAAATTGGTCTTTGGCGACCGGCGGCCACTAGCCGATTCATTGGCCAAAGGGAAGCTCGCTATCACTATTGGTCCTACTTATTATAGCTTCCTTCAGTTCGTCAAAGCGGGCCTTCCCGTCAAGCCCCTTCCATCTTTAAAGGAGGGAACCTACGTGTCCGTCGGCAACGGCGGGCCGGTAATTTTTAATAAGCATCCCCACCCCAACGCCGCCAAAGTCTTTGTCAACTGGCTCCTCAGCAAGGAGGGACAGGAGATTTCCGACAAGACCATGGGGCAGGCTTCGCGGCGCCTCGATGTGGATACCCGCTGGATGACCGAGATTGGAATTCGGGGGGCGAAGGATTTCATAACGGTGGAGCAGTTTTACGAAGACGCGAATCAAACAGAGGATAAAATCCTTAAGGTGCGACGTCCTTCGCTGGAGTTTGCACGAAAGCTCTTGGATTAGCCCAGGCAAGAAGAGCCGGCTCTTCTGTCTGTCAGGTTAAGAGAAATGGCTGCGGCTCTCACTTTACGTGGAATCACTAAATCGTTCGGTCCCGTCAAGGTTGTAGACGACCTCTCCTTGGAAGTCGAGGAAGGGCAGCTCTTTACCTTCTTAGGGCCTAGCGGATGCGGAAAAACGACCACCCTGCGCATGATCGCAGGGCTGGAGAGGCCCGATAGAGGAGAGATTCTTCTCAAGGGGCGCACAATCGCCTCGCATAGCAAAAGGATCCACCTCAACCCCGAGAAGCGCAATATGGGAATGGTTTTCCAATCCTACGCCATCTGGCCCACTATGACTGTCTTCCAGAATGTTGCCTATCCGTTAGAACTGCGGAAGATGAGTAGAGCCGTCATTAAGGAAAAAGTCCGCAGGGTCCTGAGCCTCGTGGGCCTGGAAGAGCTGGAGAATCGTCCCGCACCGCGTCTGAGCGGCGGGCAGCAGCAGCGGGTGGCCCTGGCACGGGCTCTGGTTTATGAGCCTGAGGTGCTTTTGCTCGACGAGCCCCTGAGCAACTTAGATGCGCAACTCCGCGAGCAGATGCGCGTCGAGCTCAAGCTGTTGCAGCGTAGGCTGGGAATTACCTTGGTCTATGTCACCCACGATCAGCTCGAGGCATTGAGCCTATCGGACCAGGTAGTTGTGTTGAGCCAGGGAAGGATTGAGCAGCAGGGCACGCCAAGACACCTCTATGAGCAGCCCCAGAGCGCTTTTGTACGAGACTTTTTAGGCAAGACGATTGTGCTAGAGGGAAGAGTTCAAGCCATAGAGGTTCGTACGATTCAGGTCGCATTGACCCGTGCTCCAGGTACGCCGATTGACTGTCCGAACCATGGCAGCCTCGCCGTGAGACAGGATATCTATCTGTCGGTAAGGCCTGAAGATATAGTGATAGCAGAGCAAGACTGTGAAAAGGGAGGCAACAACCTTAAGGGCACCATCGAAACCATGCTTTTTGTCGGAGACCGGTCAGAGTGCCAGGTAAAGGTGGGCGGGGAAAAAATTCTGGTTTACGTACCGCGCAAAAAGCTGTTCGAAGCTGGGCAGGCCATTTCTCTGCATATTCCTAGAGACGCAGTAAGTCTATGGCCGGCTTAATCCTAAAACGCTTTGTTTTGAGGGAAATGTGAAAGCAATAGAGATTTCCGGGGATCAAACAAGGCGTTTTCCCGCCCGCCTCGATGCGCAGAGCCTCGTGTTTAGCTTGTTTTTAGCTCTTGTTGCCTTCCTGGTTCTCACCCCTCTATTCTTGCTCCTTCTCAACAGCCTGGAGATCGGAAAGCCTGGCCAGGCAGCCGTTTATGGCCTGGACGCGTGGAAGCAGGCCTTCGCCACCCGAGGCATTGTTAAGGCCATATACAATACTTTCACCCTGGCCATAAGCCGTTCGCTCATTGCAACGGCTGTTGGCATTTTCCTTGCCTGGCTTTTGGCCCGGACTGATATCCCTATGAGGGGATGGTTTGAATTCATGTTCTGGCTATCTTACTTTTTACCGGCCCTACCGGTCGCTCTAGGGTGGATCTTGCTCCTGGACCCTAAATACGGACTCATCAATCAGTGGCTCACAAAGCTTCCGTTTATAGAAAACTCTCCCTTTGATATCTACTCCTATTGGGGCATTGTTTGGGCCCACCTAACTACCACCATCGGCATTAGAGTGATGCTACTGACTCCCGCCTTTCGCAACCTCGACGCCGCCCTTGAGGAGTCCTCCCGTGTGGTGGGGGCCGGGCCTATAAAAACCCTGCTGCGGGTCATCGTGCCGATAATGATGCCTAGCATTTTAGTCGCTACTACATTGGGCTTTATTCGCTCTCTGGAGGCCTTTGAAATCGAGCTGATTTTAGGAGCTCCCGCCGGACTTGAGGTTTTTTCAACTAAGATTTATTCCTTCATAGTCGTTGAGCCGCCTCGCTTCCCACCAGCCGCAGCTTTAGGAAGCTTCTTCCTGGTGGTTCTGCTCTCTTTGGTAGCTCTCCAACGCTTTTACCTTGGACAGAAGGTCTTCGCCACGGTCACCGGCAAAGGCTTTAGCTCCCGACCGATCACCCTCGGATGGTGGAAATATCCGGCCTTTGCCTTTGTTCTTCTGGTTATCTTTACGATCACTGTGGTACCGACAGCTTTCGTCTTCTTGGGAACTTTTATGAAGCTCTTCGGCTACTTCCATATCCCAGATCCCTGGACACTGGACAATTGGGCGCATGTGTTGCGAGATCCCATCCTTTTGCGCTCTCTGAAGAACACCTTAATCCTGGGGCTTGCGTCTGCCGCGATAGGCGTTCTCTTTTGCTCCCTTATCGCCTATATCGTTGTCAAGACCAGGTTTGCAGGAAGGGCCTTGCTCGATTTCCTCTCGTGGCTGCCTTATTCCATCCCCGGCATCTTGATCGGTCTAGCGCTGATATGGACACTTCTTTTAATCCATAGGCTTGTGCCTATATATGGAACCATGGGTGCGCTGGTCCTCGCCATGGTCATTAGTCACCTGCCCTTGGGCGTTCAGGTCATTAAAAGTTTCTTGCTCCAGTTGGGAGATGAGCTGGAGGAGGCATCGCGGGTGGCCGGCGCCTCGTGGTTTTATACCTACCGCCGAGTACTGTTGCCGCTCCTTTTGCCCTGCTACATCGTAGTGGGTCTCGTTCTTTTTATTGCGGCGGCACGGGACATAAGCACCATAGTGCTCCTAGCCAGAGGCCCGACCCGGACCCTTTCCATACTGATGCTGGATTACATGGTCGGAGCTGAGCTCGAGAAGGCCGGGGTCATCGCAGCAATGATAGTTCTCTTGGTCGTGGCGGCGGCTTTGACGGCCCGCACTCTGGGCGGTCAGTTCAGCATCCGAGGTTGAGAGAGCCAACCAGCGGTCCCCCGCGCCTATTGGGGGGGCATTCTAACGACCATCCATCGTCCTACGTCCTAAAATGGTAAACAGTGTAAGAACAAAGAATATTAATCTGGCGAGATAAGCGTATCAAAATTTGGACAGTATCAATGATCTGATTCATCTGTTGCTCCCAGACTTCAATCCCGTAGTACGAATCACAACCTCATCCCCCTCCCAGGAGAATTTGCTATCAAGCCCTTGGTTATTGCAACACCAGTTCATATACTCAAATACCTCTGAGCTACGCTTATCGGAGCGGGATAAGACCTCAGGTTGTGCGTGCCCATTAATCATGACGGGGAAGTAGGAGACTCTCTCGATCTTCTTATCAGAGATGATACACTTCGCGATCATCGATTTTCTTGAATCAACGGGCATGTCATAGTCAGGATATTCTGTATCCACCTTTATACCGTACATCGCCTTGACGGGACTTCTCCACCCGGACGGTTTAGTAGGCACGACGAAATTGGCAAGATCATAGAAGATCACCTTGCCTTTATAGACCTCGATTCCTTTCAGGATGTGGCCATGGTGGCCGAGAATTAAATCGACGCCGGCATCGATGGCGGCATAGCCAATTTCCTTTTGATACATCGCTATCATACCGGGAACATTATGGACTCCCCAGTGAATAGACATTATGACCACCTCTGCCAAAGGCCTTACCTTCTTGATATCGTCTACCATTGCCGTCAAATCACCCTTATTGGCGAAGGTGAGGACCCTAGGGGGAGTCCCTGGCTGCCAATCGACCTGTTCATAGGAGGTGAAGGCTCTGATCGGCGCACAGCCCGATTTGTCGGCTCTGGCTTCGTATCCCTTTGGCAAGACCGAACCATAAGCCAGGAAAGCAACTTTGGTTCCTTTTCGCTCCAAAATCAGGGGCTTTCGTGCCTCATCGATGTTCTTACCCACGCCTATTACAGCTATGTTGTTCTTTGTCAGAGTATCGATGGTGGCGAAAAGGCCCTCTTCGCTCCGGTCTAGGGTGTGGTTGCTGGCAAAAGACATTACGTCGAAGCCTGCGTAGGTCAGCCCAGAAACCCACTCAGGGATGAGCCATCTACCGCATCCTCTGGGGAACGCTTGCAGTTGAGGCTCGCCTTCGGGGAACGCTTGCAGTTGAGGCTCGCCTTTCTCCGTGAGGGGGGCTTCTAACTGGCCAAAGAGAATGTCGGCCTCCTTGAGAGTGGGTAATGCCAATTCAAAAAGCGATTCAGGGTTGGGTCGGTCGGGGATTACATCTCCAACGGCGTAAATAGAAACCTTCTCTGGATTCATTTCCTTTCCTTCCCAGATATTTGGTCGCGGTTGTTTATATCTTGTATTCTACTTTGCTTATCCTAGGTACAATCAAAAGGCTAACTCCTTAGCCTCACGTCTTAGTTGCCCGGCAGTCGTCATTTCTGATCTCCCCCTTCACTAAACTTCATTGCCAACATGATCATTGGGAAACCACTTAGAAAGGAAGTCTCTTGCCTCTTTTGGCGGACTTCGCACTCTTGATTCCTGCCGGAATCGGCTCACCACAAACTATTTCTTTTTATCCGCTTTCGGAAAACCGTAGGCTGCAAATATCTTCTCCCTATATCCTATAAACTTGTCGACATGATTCCAGTCTACCGCCGATAGCTTCTTCCCCCGGATCTCATGTGCTATTGCTGAGCCAGGAGTAAACACCGAGGCAATAAAGGGCTCGTGTTTATCTATGATCTCCTGAGCCTCAGGAGACGCGAGGAACTCCAACCATAAGAGAGCGACATGGGGATGATCGGCCGTATGGAGGACGCCAGTGGCATCGTCAACAATCAGGGTAGGGACAGGCTCAACGATCTTGTAGCTAAAATTCCCGGTCGGGTCCCTCATCATAAGCCGCTTAACTGTATTGTAAGCAGAACCGAAGAGGAGAGGATGCTCTCCAGCAAGTATGGCCGAGGTAGTTCTGGTCCCGCCGCTACCCCACGCGGGCTGCTGGGCTGCTATCTTCCCGGCGAAATCCACTGTTTTTTCCAGGCCCCAGGCAGGCACCAGCGGAACTACGTCGGTGGGAGAAATATTCACTATGAATTTCTTTCCCTTGAACTCAGGTTTTAGGAAATCCTCCCATGTAGCAGGGACCTTATCTTCCGAGATAAGCTTCCTGTTGTAAGGCACGACCGTTATGGCGCTTGAAATGCCTATTACATTGCGCCTAACGGGGTGTATCATCCCAGGATGGATTTTGAGCACACCATGCTTGGCCATGCCAAGAATGTCATACTTCATCATATAAGGCATATACTCTCCGCCGACGGAGGGGCTTACAAGGACCACGTCCCCCTTAGCTTGTCCTGACTTTATCTCCAGGAGATACCTCTGGAAAGCTTCGTGGCCCTGAAGCTCCTCAACACTGATGTCACTCACAAAAGCGTACTTTTGCTTAAATCCATTAATCAACGGCTTGTAATTGGGGGAATTCAGGCGGTTATCTACCCGGAGTTTTCCCTCCTTCTTTGCCATGGCCACAATTTCGTCGTGGGTGGTAAAAAAGATGTACCCCTTAGCCTCAGCCTCTTGCTTGGCTTTCTGTAGGTCAGGACTAGCTGCAAGCCCATGCGTGGGAGCCAACATTAATAATAAAAGACCGAAGGAAACAACGATTTTGTTAAGGCCCGTAATCCTCATGGCCCGCCTCCTTTGGGATGAGTTCACGATTTTTGCAGGATCTTTTCGGGAACAACCAGCAGTTTTACCAACTCACCGATATCATCGAGCTTCTCTAAATTGTAAACAGTATCAATAACCTGCCTCATCTGTTTCTCATCCATGAACTTCCCTGCCATGCTGCGGAATTTCTCCTCGATGTCAGCATCGGTCATAGGATTCATCGGATGCCCCTTAGGCTGGAGAAGCTCACAGTGATATTTTTGGCCTTTCTTGGTAGTGATTTCGACGATGCCTGGGGAACTAAATTCATCTAGCTTAGGATCTCGCTCTACGAAAACCTTATCTGCCAGCTCCCGTACTCGAGGATCTTGCAGCTTCTCGTCTGAGTACTGATCAGGTCCTACGGCCCGGTCAATGATGGCGACCGCGGTCGTGTAATAAGAACTGTGGTCCGCGGTATATTTATTTTTGGGATATCGACGCGTTTCAGGATTGGCCATCTGCCGGTAGACACGAGAGGTTGATTTGATTCTAACCTCCGCTACGTCATCAGGTCTTATATCGTGCTCTTTGACCAATTTTAAAGTCGCCTCTATATGGCCCTGTATGCGTCCATTGGCAGCAAATCTCTTGACCCAGGTATTCAAAATCAGCCAATCTTTCCTCGGCTGTCTCAACTTCTCCAAGTCCATCTCTCCTCCCGCCACAACCTCAGCAAAGCCGTGATGCCCCTCGAACACATTTAGCGGACCCTTAAAACCTTTCTGCGCTAATAAGGCGCCGAGGATGCCGCTATGAGAGCCATACGGAAACCTCAGATTCCGGGCCATGCTCAATTCCTCTTCACCGGCATGCAAGATGCCCAACTGCAAAGTGAAACAAGTTGCGATAGCCAGGCCGTTTGCCATCTGTTCCTCGCTAAGCCCTAGCAGCCTACCCGCAATTAGGGCCATGATGGCGGGAGTTCTAGTCTCAGGCGCCCAACCTCGTCTATCTATGACTCCCATCTGTCCTCCCACCGAATCGACGATTTTATTCAAGAGTTCATAGGCCGAAGCAATCGTCGTTGTGACCTCCTTACCACTTGTGTGCTGCCGCTCACCCACAGCTAAGATCGGTGGAATCGACTCGCTGTGGTGCCCCGTGTCGTCGCTACGCGCCTGTTTTGTAAGGCAGCCTCTATCCATGTAGTCGTGGTAGCGAACCATAACCCCATTGGCCAAAGTGGCATACAGACACGAGGTCTTGAGACCGCTGATGAAAACGGTTGATTCGGCCGGACCGTTCACCTCCTTGATCAGGCTCTGAATGATCTGGCTTGGCTCGCTCCAATAGCCACCAAAACCGACTCCCACCGTATCCAGCACCAAACGCTTGACTTGGTGAACCACCTCGGGTGGCAGGTCACCGAAGGATAAACCCTTAGCCTCCGCGGCTAGTTGCTCGGCAATTGTCATTTCTGATCTCCTTGCGTTACTCATTTTTACAACGCCATTATAGGGAACGGGCCCAAAGTAAGAAGGAACTCTCTTGCTTCTGCTTTCTTCGACTATTCCGGGCCGCGGCATAATCGACGCACCGCTAGAGTTCCTCACTACAAGAAAACAACTGCTGCCCTTGTAAATGTGGTTGAAACCTATATCAGGAAAGAGATATAAGTCAAATAGATTCTAAAGTGGAGACCCATTTGTTCATTGGTAGAACCGGTGAGATAGAAAAACGAGTTCTTTCCGATGATCTGGATCTTGGATTCGTAGGCGGCAACCTAGCAAGCTCGGCAAGGCTACGGTGAAACTTCCCTCTCAAGAACTGAACAACTTCCGGTTCTAGGAAAGCGATTGAAGTAGCCTTCCTGAGACTTTGGAAAGGAGGGCGGGTTGAGAGAGCCAACCGGAACTTAATCCTGATGAATAGTTCGGAACGATGTGAACAACACCGCTGTTGGAAGATCGGTGATTATCATCTCCTTCTCATGTTGTGAAGGCATCCGTCTTAAGCCACTGACTGATACTCCGGCGCGTCCTCCAATTGCTCTATCCCGCCTAAGCCAAGCACGGTGGGCGGGCTGGGCATTGCACATAGGAGGACAGCTCGATTCTCACCCGCAACAAAGTGTTGGTGCGCTGTCATACGGGGAATGCAGATAAAGTCACCCTGCTCCCAGTCCCACCGGACCCCGTCATGCAAATCGTATCCCTTGCCTTCCAAGACCATGATCTGTTCCTCGGCGATATGCCTGTGCATCCCCGACCGGCTCCCAGCGGGAATCTCCTGGAGATACACCCAGACTTGCTTCGCCCCCGTCTCGATTTCCGGGTGAATGAGCCACTTGATCTTGCCATGACGGGACCATTCCCAATCTTCCCTCCGCTCATGGACAACATGGTCCACCCGGCCAAGATAACTGACTTCGTCATGAAAAAGCTTAGTGTAGCGGTCATAGGTATTCGCTACGGTTTCAGACCACGCGCCGGCTTCTTTGCGCACGCGGAAGACGACCTCCAATCGGCTGTCCGCCCCCACGACAACCTCCACGTCCTTCTCAACGCCTAGCACTCCCTTCTTGATTCGATACCCCTGAAGCTTACCGGCATCATCGTAAATGGGTTCCGTTCCCTCCGGGAAAACAGGTTTCTCGCTTAGTTTGTGCTGCTCGCGCCACATTAATCCCAGCATGTGAAAAAGCCTTGTTGCCAGGGAGATCATTCCGCAACCGACCTCTCGATCCCCACCGTGTTGATGTGTCGAGTATGGTGGAAAACACACCATGTCATAAGTCTCAAACTCGTACGTAACCCCGTCATTCCACTCCCATCCCTTTCCCCGGAAGCAGAAAATCGTTGGGGCGGCAAGGTGACGGTGCACCCCGCGCACCGGCACATGCGGTGGGATTTCTACGACGTGGGACGCGAAAAAATAAAGCGGGGCCCGGGTCAAAATATCGTAGCTTGTAAGATCGCCTGTTTGGTGCGGGCTGTCTTGACCCATCACAGTCGCTTTTGCGGGGAGCGGCTTCAGAACATGAGGCAAGGAAGAGACTCGCCTATCCTCCTCGTTCTGATGAACAAAGCGCTTTAGCTGGTCTGAGCAGTTTATCTGTTCCAGCTCCTTCCAAGGCTCCAGGTAAGACATTATTTGACCTCCGTCATCTCCGGCAAATCTCGCGAGACTGCCGGTCCTTCACGCCAGGACTCCCTCACTTATTTTGCGCCTGCGGAAAGCCAAAGGCTTCAAGGGCCATTTCCACCCATTTTGGGCTCTTCTCGAAGTTGTTCCAATCAAGGACCCAAACTTTCTTTCCGCGCACAATTTTTTCCAGGGCTGAGCCCGGGATATAGATAGAGGATTTGAGAGGCTCTTTTTCATCAATGATGCGTTGGGCAATCGGGCTGGCCATGAACTCCAACCACAGCATTCCCGCATAAAAATGCGACGCACCCTCCACGATCATCTGCGGTTCGCTCAGCCTGACCGGAACAGGCTCGATGACTTTCACCTGGAGGCATCCCGTTCGGTCTTTCTGCATGGCTTCCACAACAGATTGGTAATTGGTGAGCGAATGGAGTCCATACTCGCCAGCTAATATGGAGGTCAGGGCTCTGGTTTGCCCCCGGAGCCAGACCGGTTGCTGAGTAGCAATCTTCCGCGCATAGCTCGCCATCCATTCCTCTCCAGCTCCCGCGGCCATCGATGTATAGTTGAGCGGTCGGACGTCCACAATGAACTTTCTACCCTTAAACTCAGGTTTCAGAAAGTCCTCCCACCGCTCGGGAACCTTGGACGCATCGAGAATGCACCGATTAAAGGCGGTAGCGCCAACCGTACTGGAAACGGCAATGGCTTTCCGACTCTTTGGATCGATAATCTTCGTTGGAATGGCTAGGACGCCGTGCTCCGCCATACCCAGCAGATCCACTTTCTTGCCATGCGGGAGATAGTCTGTCAGGGTGTCCGGAGGAACATAAGATATATCCCAGCCTTGGGCTCGCCCGGCCTTTAGTTCCAAAAGAAACCGCTGACTAGCTTCTGTGCCGCTGACCTCCTCGACGCGAACATCCAGAAACGAATACTTTTCCCTGAAAGCCTTGGCCAAAGTATTAAATGTGCTTGAGTCCAGCGAGACTATGGCGCGGAGCCTACCCTCTTTACGCGCTTTTTCCACTATCTCGTCGTGGCCAGCTTCGAAAATGAATCCCTTGGCCTCGGCCTCTTGCTTGGCCTTGATTAGGCCGGAACTAGCTCCCTCAGCAGTCGCAGGCACCAGCAGGGAGACCAGAATGTAAAGAGCAATAGTAACCATATACAACAGTTCCTCCTCTTTCAGGCTAAGTTTCGCCTATTCCTCAAACGCATCCCGAAAGTGGTTTCTCCCCCGGCCCTATTAATAGCCCAAACGCTCCACCACGGGCTGGAGCCGCTCAAGGTTGCGCTTCGCCTCGTCGGTCTGCGACACCTCTGCCCACGCCTCCTGCACCAACCCCTGCTGCACCACCTCCTCCACATCCGCGCGCGTGATCGAACGCGACAACACCCCCGCGTCCTCATGCTCCTCCAAGATCCGCCACACCCCCTCTACGCTCAACTGACCATCCAGAGGATGAAAGGCGCCTTCCATAACGCTAATGGGACGGAGGTCGCGCATCCGTTCCGATTCGTCCGGGTTATCAATGCGCAGCTTCGCTTCCACGTAACGCTGGAAAGGAAAATTCTCGGGAACGATACGCATAAATTGGTAGCCGCGAATCGTTGCTTTCCAGTAACGCTTGATCAGCTCCGGATTTCGTTCAATAAACAATTTACGCGCTACAGTGACTCTTTCCGGACGGCCATGCGGTTTGGATTCCTCCACAAAATCATAGAGCTTGTTAAACCCTTGTTCGAGTAGCCTTGGGACAAAGGGGTTCTGCACGGTCGCGGCGTCCGTCTCGCCTGCCAAAAGCGCCTTCCACGACTCACGCCTGGAGCCGTATTTGTACCCGATTTTCCATTCCACATCTCGATTCGGATCCAATCCCGCCTTGCGCAACTGGTACTCATACCACATAGTTGTAATTCCACCTTTGTACCAATCCCCAATCCGCTTACCCTTCAAATCCGCAAAAGATTTGATCCCCGGGGCCGAAACCAGCGCACCAATACACTGATTGCGCCACCCACCAATGATCCGTAACTGGTCATTGCCAAGACACCTCTCAGCAAAAGGCGTTAGGACGTGAATATCAGTGATGACATCGATCCCAAAGGCGACCATGTCACGCAAAACAGTTCCTACTTCGTCGTAGCGCTCACCCTCAGGCCGGCTCGATTCAATCGCCTTCGGGTTGACCTTGGCGTGGACAATTTCAACGCCAACTCCTTCCTGAGTGTAAAATCCCGCCTCTAAACAAACCGCCGCGTCGAGCACATGTCGCGCATGCCAGCAGCCGTTGCCGACGCGAAGTTTCACGATTCCTTTCCTCGGCGTGCGATCCGAAATCGCGCTACGAGCCAGGTGCCTTCTAATTTCTTTCGGCCGTGGGGAAACCAAAGGCCTCGACCGCCATTTGAACCCACCTTTCGCTCTTCTCGAAGTGATCCCAATCGAGCACCCAGACTTTTTTGCCTCTCACGAGCTCCTCCAGGGCTGAACCATGGGCATAGATGGAAGACTTGAACAACTCGTCGTCAAGGATGCGCTGGGCAGCAGGACTGGCCATGAATTCGAGCCACAGGATGCCGGCGTGCGGGTTCGTCGCGTTCTCCAAAACCATCTGGAACACGCTGAGCCTTACTGGGATGGGATCGATCGGCTTTACCTGGAGGCATCCTTGCGGATCTTTTTGTATTACCGTCATCACGCTATTGTAATTGGTTAGAGAGTGCAGCGCGATTTCTCCTGCGGTCATGGCCATAAGGGCCCTGGTATGCCCTCGGAACCAGATCGGTTGCTGGGCGGCGATCCTCTTCGCATAACTGACCAGCCATTCTTCTCCGGCCCCGGCAGCCATAGGGGCATGATTGAGAGGCCGAATTTCGGCGGCGAATTTTCTACCCTTGAATTCGGGTTTCAAGAAGTCCTCCCAGCGATTGGGAACCCGGGAGGGCTCCAGGACGCATCGATTGAAAGCGGCGACCCCCGCGTGGCTGGAGGTAGCTAGGACATTCCGGTTCCTCGGATCGATCATTTTGATAGGGATCTTCAGAACGCCATGCCCGGCCATTTCCAAGAGATCGACTTTCTTGGCATGCTTGAGGTGTCCTGGATTCGTGTCCAAGTTTATCCGGGCTATATCCCAGTTTGCCCGGCCCGCCTGGAGCTCAAGAAAAAAGCGCTCTGAGGTATCGACACCGGTACTCTCCTCCACATAGGCATCAACGAAGGGATACTTTTCTCGGAAGACCTTAGCTAAATGAACAAGCGTCTTGGGCTCAAGATTCACGGTGACGCGGAGTCTGCCCTGTTTTTTGGCTTTGTCTACGATGGCATCGTGGCTTGTTTCGAATAAGTACCCTTTGGCCTCGGCCTCCTTTTTCGCTTTCAGTAAAGAGGGGCTGGCCGCGAGAGAGTATTTGCTTCCAATAAGCGAAGCGAGAACTAGTAAGACAGCTAGAACCCCAAAGGATTTCTTCATCTTTTCCTCCTCTTATCTTCTGAGGTTGAGATCCATGGGCCTAATATCCGTATTTTTCGATCACAGGCTGGAGCCGTTCGAGGTTGCGCTTCACCTCGTCAGTCTGCGATACCTCCGCCCACGCCTCCTCGACAAGGTCGTTGCGAACAACCTCCTCAATATCAGAACGGCTAACTGAGGCTGGTGCTATGCCCCCTTCCTTGAACTCTTCAATCAGCCGCACGACTCCCTCAATGCTGACCTTACCATCTATTGGATAAAAACTGCTTTCCATCAGCTCTAATCCCTCTTTTGACATATCTCCCCGTAAGTTGCGCATGCGCTCCGACTCATCTGGGTTGTGAATGCGGAGCTTCGCCTCCACATAACGTTGGAAGGGATAGCTCTCGGGAACGATGCGCATGAACTGGTAGCCGCGGATCGTTGCCTTCCAGTAGCGCTTGATGAGCTCCGGATGACGCTCAATGAATAACTTCCGTGCTACTGTCACCCGTTCAGGGCGCCCGTGGGGTCGGTGATACTCAATAAAGTCAAAAATCTTATTGAAACCCTGTTCCATAAGCCGGGGAACCCACGGGTTTTGAACGACAGCGATGTCTGTCTGGCCTGCCAAAAGTGGCTTCCAAGCCTCGCGTGCGGAACCATATTGATAACCGGTCATCCATTGTACGTCGCGGTCAGGATCCAGCCCCACCTTTCTCAGTTGGTGCTCGAACCAGAGTGTGTACTGTGAGCCTCTGTACCATTCGCCAATTCGCTTGCCTTTGAGATCAGCGATCGAAGTAATTCCTGAGCGCGCCATCACAGCGTAAGGGTAATAGCTCCGCCAGCCACCAATGATGCGCAACTCATCATTGCCGAGGTTTCGCTCGTTGAAAATAGTCGGCAGGTGGATGTCGGCAATAATATCGATGCCAAAGCGGATCATGTCAGGCAATACATTGCCGACCTCATCGTAGCGTTCCCCGCCAGGCTCACTCGCCCTCATACCTCCGGCGTAGATCTTGGCGTGCACGACCTCCAAGTCGAGGCCCTCCTGTTCAAAGAAGCCCGCTTCGAAGCAAGTGGCTAAAGCAAATACATGATGCGCATGCCAGCAAGCGTTACCGGCACGTAGTCTCATGGACTCTCCTTACCCCGCTAGAGGAGATCTTGTAGTCATCAAGCCCGACTTCCTGCTTGATACGCATGAGGCGACCGTGCGTCTCGAAATGCTCTAACACTTCCCGGAAGTCCTGAAAAAGCCTCTGATCCATGGCCCATCGTCCGTCAATTATCGATCAGTGCGTTCTTGAATGCGTCTGAGGATCTCCTCGGGCTCAATATGGCTAGAGTCAATCTCGATGCCAAGCGGAGATAGCGCATCCCTCACGGCATTGATCACCGCTATCTGCGGAACCCCTCCTCCCTCAGCCATCCCTCGGGCGCCCAAAGGCGAGAATAGGGATGGGGTCTCCATTATAGCCGTCTCCAATGTGGGAAAGTCAGCCGCCGTTGGAAGCAAATAATCCTTGAAAGTCGAGGTAAGCAGCCGGCCATCTGTCTTGTCATAAAGCAGTCGCTCGTATAACGCGGCACCCACCTGATGCCCGATCTGACCATGTACCTGACCTTCGCAAACCATCGGGTTGATACATCTGCCCGGATCATCCACCAATACGATCTTCAGCAGCTTTACCATCCCCGTCCCGGGATCCACCTCAACCACCGCGGCAGCGCCCCCATAGGCATAGGTGAGCGAGAAATTGCCCTTTCCCAATTCCGCCGATTCGAGCGGTTTCAATGGAGCCTTGTATACATAGTGTACAACAAGCCCAGCCTCCAGATCTTTAGGAAGAACACCCGTATTCAACCAAGCATTGGAGGCAACTTCCTTCAGCCCTGCGGATTTTTTTGTGCCTTTCACCCGGACTTTCCCGTCCTGGACGAGCTCCACCTTATTGACGGCGCTTCCGAGCAGAAAAGCGCCATGCCTCAGAATCTTTTCTCGCATCCTCTTAGCGGCCCCAAAAATAGCGCCGTGATGGACAGTACTAAACCGGCTGGCATAAGATCCTGAATACCTCTCGCCAAATGCGGTGATCCAGGAATCGAATCCGGCAAAGACATCCACATCATCAGGGCTCACACTCAGCACGTCCGCAACAATCTGGGCAGTAGTCGTCTGGTGGCTATGCCCCATAGACATGCTGTCCACGCTGGCGCTGATATTTCCATCCGCATCTATCCTTATCATAGCGCTACCCACACTCCCTGAACTCTTATGGCCCTTTTTCCACAGGGGCGCTAGGTTGCCACCTTGTGACTCCATAGCCATTGCTATTCCGATGCCCAGGCACTTGCCCTCTCGCCGCAGCTTTTGCTGCTTCTTCCTCCAATCTTCATACCCTACCATCTCCAGTGTGCGCCTCAGGCAACCAGGGTAGTCGCCTCCATCGTATATGTTCCCGGCCGGGTTTTTATATGGCATCTCTTTAGGCAGAATGAAATTCTTGAAACGAATCTCCGCCGGGTCCAATCTCAATTGCCGGGCAGCCTTTTCAATAAGGCTTTCGATCAAAAAGCAGTGCTGTACCTTTCCGTAGGCCCGCATGGAGCCCGTGGGACACTTGTTGGTCAGAACCGCATTGACCTCCATCCTTAGGTGGCGAAAGCGGTAGAACGTTGTCAACTGCCTGATCCAGACCATAGCCCCTCGCGGTTCACTCCTCAGTTCAGAACCCTCATCCGCGATCAACCTCGCTTTGATCCCCAGGATCGTGCCATCCTTTTTCACCGCAATTTCCCCGTAGTAAATCATCTCATTCCCATGGCCGCTCGCCAGCAAATGTTCGTTCCGATCCATGACCCACTTGACAGGCCTGCCCGTCTTCATCGCCAGATAACCAATGAGAGCCGTGTAAGGATAAATGTTATTTTTATTGCCAAAAGATCCCCCGTTATCCTGGCAGATCAATCTAACTCTGTTTGGGGAAAGGTTTAACGCGCCAGCCACCAAAAAGACATCTCTTCCCGGATGGGCCGAATTACAGTAAACAGTCATAACTTCCTGGCCTCTATCAAATGAGGCAATAATCACATAAGTCTCGAGGGGGGCGGCCATGAAGCGGTCGAAGTAAAGCCTGGATTTCACTATCAGGTCGGCCTTAGAGAATGCTTTGTCTACATCACCGTAATTATACGTTTTATGCCAAACAACGTTCGTAGGCGTACCATCATGAATTTTGACGGCCCCGTCGCTCATGGATTCTTCCGCATCTACGAGCGGCGGCAACGGATCATAATCCACTTCCACGAGTTCTACAGCATCCTTTGCCGTATATTTATCTAACGCAACCACTGCCGCGACCGCTTCACCGTGATAAATCGCCTTTTTCACAGCTATGCCGTAATCTTCGAGAGCCCTCGCCGTAGGGCTGTCCAAACCCGAATGGGCCTTTTGGGGCCGAACAAACTTCGCAAACTCCTCCCCTGTCACCACATCCACGACACCGGGCAAACCCAAGGCGCGGCTGGCATCAATCCGCTTGACATAGGCATGACCATAGGGGCTGCGCACGAACGATGCATGAAGCATTTCCGGCAAAACGATGTCGTCAACGAAGATGCCCTTCCCGGTAATAAGCCTCTGGTCTTCCTTTCTCTTGATGGGTTGACCGATCACACCTCGATTACCAACCTTGCTCATAACTCTCTCTCCTTCAGTTTCATTCTCGCGCGTTCAGCCGAAATGATTCTTAAAATCAATTTTTTCCCGACCTAGGGCGCTTTTTTTGCTGCCTTTGGCCACGCTTAGCCACATCCAGGACAGCGTTTACAATGTGCTGATACCCCGTACACAGGCATATGTTTCCGGAAATCCCTTTACGGACCTCCTCCTCTGTCGGATTGGGCTTATTGGAAAGGAGGAAAAGGGAGGAAAGCATCATGCCCGGTGTGCAGTAACCGCACTGAAGCGCGTGATGGTCCCGAAAACTTTCCTGGATCGGATGCAATTTCCCATCTTTGGACAGTCCTTCAACGGTAAAAATCTCTCGCCCGTCTGCTTGAACGGCAAAGACTGTGCAGGATTTAACAGTGAGGCCGTCCAGCATTACGGTACAGGCCCCACAATTGCTGGTATCACACCCCACATGGGTGCCAGTCAACCTGGCATTGACTCTCAAGAAATCCACCAGCAGAAGCCGCGGTTCAACTTCGGCGGCATAAGATTCACCGTTGATCTTCATCTCGATTCGTTTACTATTAGGCATGAATTTCCTCCATCTATGATCTTTTGCTCCGGCTTGCGGCGAGTTGAACCGCCCTTTTAAGAGTTACCTTCAACACATCCGTCTTGTACTTACTTGATCCACGAAGATCGGAGATGGGGTCCACCGATCCTGCAAGACAGCGGGAGGCTTCCTCCAATATCTCTGCTGATATCCGTCGACCTCTTAGGAGCTCTTCCACGGCAACCGCTCTCAATGGAGTTAACCCGGCGCCACTCAATCCAATCCCAATATCTTTACAGAGACCTGCCTCATCTAATGTGAGCTGTACGGCTACGCCGGCAACGGCAAAATCGCCTGCCCGTCGCTGCACCTTGAGATAGGCCCCCCCAGCGCGCGCGCCTGGTATGGGCAAGTTCACTTCGGTCAGGATCTCGCCGGGCTGCAATAGAGTCGTATAAGCATCAACAAAGAACTCTTTCGCCTCTAACACCCTCTCGCCCTTTTGACCGACGCACTTCAAACGCCCTCCAAGCGCCAACACGACAGGAGCCCAATCGCCGGAAGGCTCCGCCTGACACAGAGCGCCTACCAGAGTCCCCAAATTGCGCACCTGCGGGTCAGCGATGACTTGAGCCGCTTCGTGCATGATCGGCAAATCCGAACGAATTAAGTCGGATACCCCCAGTTCTCTATGTGTCGTAAGTGCCCCGACCTTCAGATGGCCGTTCTCCTTGTTAATGAAACTCAAGCCGGGGACCCTCTTTATGTCGACCAGGCACTTGGGTCTTGCTAATCTTAGTTTCATGAGAGGAATTAAACTTTGGCCTCCCGCAATGACCCTTCCTTCCTCCCCGTACTCACTTAGTAACTTCAGCGCCTCCTGGATATTATGGGCGCAAAGATAATCAAAAGGGACTGAATACATAATACACCTCTCGTCATTTTTTCCTTCGCACAGGCTGTAAATCAACTGTTTCTGGCTTCGCACCCTGGTGTCGCTCCGGGATCACCTCGGGCCCGGAGGGCCGAGGCTTGAGATCTACGCCGTCCCACATCTGCTCCCCCTTGCGCCAGTCTATCTGGGCCTGGCCGGGGACATATACCTTCTGATACGCCCATTTCCCCTTCAAAGGCGCTGTAGCATCAATACCCCACTTGGCCCCACGCACCCCAGGACGTACAATCCCGGTGCTGTGCTGTTGTCGCGCTTCCTCGTAGCTCTGATAGCCCGGAATGATGATCACGTCGAGGTCGGGCTCACACCGGTTCATAATCGCCCAATCCACATCTTTCGGATCACGAACATCGATATCATCATCGACCACCGTCACCCGAGTGACAGCGTTGACGCCTCGCCCTGAGGAGAGCATGGCCATCATTACCACGCGGGGATCTTCTTCATGCCGTTTGCGGATGGAGATGATGGCCTGATTGACATAAGCCCCGCCCGGCGGCAGATAAACATCTACGACATCTACGCCCGTCCGCTTGGCATTGGCCCATGCCATAGCTTCCCGCCCCGGGCCCTTGATCCAGTGGTTTTCCGTGGGCGGCACGCCAGTCATAACGGTACAATAGATAGGGTCTCGCCGCATCGTAATGGCCGTCACTTTAGCCACCGCCACCGCCGGCGAACCTCCGTAGGTGCCATGGAATTCGCCATATGGGCCGTCGGACACGCGCTCGCCTGGTATGCACACCATCTCTAACACGATTTCGCTATTTGCCGGCACCTCCACGTCAATCGTCTCACACTTCACCAGCTCCACCGGCCCGCCTCGGAAGCCCCCGCATAACTCCAGCTCGTCCAGCGTGCCCATGGGGTTGAACAACTGGCTGGCATAGGCAAAGGACGGCTCGAAGCCGATCACGGCAGCCAACTCCATCCCTTTTCCTTTTGCTTCGGCCTCATTCATCAACTGCCGCAGATGTCCTCCCCCGCGCCAGACACTGATGGTGTTAAGGCTGAGCGGGGTCATTCGTACCATGGCGGTCTCGCACATCGAGGTATCCGGGACGCGGCCGATCAGGAGGTCACCTGAAACGTAACCGTTGATAAGATGGCCGCGGTCCAACTCCGCATGGACAGGAATCGGCAAGGCCAGCAGGTTGACCTCTTCTCCTTTAAGAATGACCTCCTTCACTGGCCCGCAAGAGACCCGCCGCGGCGGAATGCGACTGAGCATGCGCTCCAGGAAGAAAGTTCGCAGCTCCTTCTCCTCTATGCCCAAGCTCAGGGCCACGTTGCGGCGGTTCGCGTAAACGCCCGCGGCGATCCGCCAGCCGGGACAGCCCTTGATGTTCTCAAAAAGGAAGGCAGGTCCGTCCGTATCGGAGGCGCTGCGCACCGCTGAGGAGATCTTGTAGTCATCAAGCCCGACTTCCTGCTTGATACGCATGAGGCGACCGTGCGTCTCGAAATACTCCAACACTTCCCGGAAGTCTCGAAAAAGCTTCTGACTCACCACCGGACAGGTATCAGTACCTTGTCTCATTATCCCTTAGCTCCTTTCTTCGCCCTAAAGGACTATACCAATCCTTACCAGTAACGGGATGATCTTAGATGATTCAAGACAGCTCATTGACTGTGAGCTTAGTATAAGTAGAACGCAAAAACTGTACCGTTATTGTCCGGGACGCTAATTTTCTAATGCACGCAGAGCCTTTGTCCGGTTAAAACTTCTGTCCCAAATTTAGACACAGCGCTAAAATCCAAGCGATAACCCTCCGAGTTATAAGGGTTTTTCTCTTCCGAAAACTTTGAACACGCGATTAGATAGAAGTCGGTAGCAGCTAAGCCCAGGAAATTTATAACTTTAGAGGCCGGATGCGAGTCGCATTTCTGGGACGAAACGCGGAAAATCTTCTCAAAGGCAAGAATACGTTTTCCCCTCATAGCACATCAGCGCCGTGGTAAGGGATCCGGTCCGGCGAGTTTTTTAAATAGCTCCATTGCATCCCGCTGACGGGGCAATTCGCGCACCGCCTTTTCGATTTCCTCCGGCATCAGCGGCGCCGCCTCTTCACGGGCAATTCTTTTGTACTCCTCATGGAAATGGGGGTCCGTGAAAGTCTTACGCACCGCTTCTTGGAGAATCTGTACCTTATCTTTAGCAGTCCTCGGTGGAAGGACTAGGATCATGCCGACCTGCCGGAAGGCTCGGTACATTTCTACGGCGTTTCGCTCTCTGTCCGATCTGCCGAAGCTCGCCAGGTCGGGAAGCTTGTTGAGACGCGGATGCGGATGCTTTCGCCCTCTAGGAACCTCAATGATCGCGTGGAAATCCATCATGTCCTTTTCAACCCAGTCAGGGTTTCTCCGGAGGATCGTGTCTGCCGGATTGACCCTGGCATCCAGTTCGCCGCGCTCTAACGCAAGGTCGATCTCATCACCACCATATCCCGTTATGAACTTCGGCTCTTTCATATTGAGAAGTAAGGCGAACATTCGGCCTCCAGTGTAACTAATGTGTCCCACTGATTGCGCTCCGATTCTGATCCCTTTCGCGGCACCCACCTTTTCAAGCGTGCTCACACCTGCTTCCTTCCGAGACAGCAGAACATAGGGCGCAAATAGAGCCTGACCTCCCAAATAGATGGTTTTGTCAATGTCGTAGAGGACTCCATCTTCTTCAAGCAGAGCACCGGGTAAAAAACCCGACGACATGGAACCGATGGTAAAACCGTCCGGCCGCGCAGACCTGTAAACGTAATTTGCGGCCTTCTTCCCTCCGCCGCCAGGCATGTATTCCATAACCAGCGTGGGATTACCTGGAATGTGGTTTTTAAGGACGGAAGCAAGGACTCTCACCCGCACGCCACCAGAACCTGCAGCCTCCGTTCCGACGACAATGGTGATGGTCTTGCCGGCGTAAAACGAGGACTGAGAAAATCCGTGCCCAACCAGCACCAAGTAAAGCAACGTGCCAAAAAAGGCCGTCACGGCGAGCTGTCGCATACTAAAGCCTCTCTTCTCTCAAGGAAGTTTGTCCCCGGCACGGATGCCCCTGGCGTTCTCAATGAAGGCAGGGAGGATCTCCTCTAGCATGCCCACCACCCCATAGTGGGCGACCTCGAAGATGGGGGCATAAGGGTCCTTATTTATAGCGATGATGGTTTGAGCCTCTTGCATCCCCGCCAGGTGCTGGCTTGCCCCGGAGATGCCGCAGGCCAGATAGAGCTTGGGTCTCACTGTTTTCCCCGATGTCCCCACGATCCGTCCCCGGGGGAACCAGCCCAGGTCTGCCATAGGCCGGGAACAGGCCACAGCACCGCCCAAGAGCTCAGCGATCTCCTCGACAAGCTTGATAGCGCTCTTGGAGGCAGCACCACGCCCCGCGGCCACGATAACCTCCGCCTTGGTAAGGTCGATGTCCGCCACCGCCGGCTCACTGCCTCCCAGAATACGGGTGAGGAGGGGCTCTGCCTCGGCAGGTAGCTGCACCCGCCGGACAGAGGGGTTGCCCGGTCTCCCCTGCACCGGGGAGCCATCCCTGAGCTGGACCGTCACCACCAGGGGCTGGCCTGTCTCCACCTGGATCCTGACGTGTCTTGTCCCCCAGAACATGGGTCTGGTTACCACTACGCATCCGTTAGCGATCTCGATGTCAATGCAGTTGGTCAAGGCGGGAACTTCCAGCATTCCCGCCACCGCCGGGGCAACCTCTGTGGCCTCCAAAGTATTGGGAAGAAGGAACAGGCCGGGTCCCCGCTCCCGGAGCAGGTTGCCCACCGCCCGGGCGAAGGCCTCGGCGTGGTAGTGCGCTAGAGCGGGTGCTTCGAGGGACACGATCTCATCGGCGCCCCTTTCCTCGGCCGCTGCCACCGCAGAAGCAGGCAACTCCTGGCCCAGAACCAGGGCGGTCAACCTTGACCCCAGGCGGTCGGCCAGGAAACGGCACCGGGCAAGGAGATGGAGAGCCGCACCGTCAGGACAGTACTGGCCGTAGCCGAGGAAGACCACGAGCTCCGACCAGGGTTTACCGGATGGCATCCCTGATCCTCCCCAGGAGCTGGCTGGTTACCTCCCCGCTGTTCCCTTCCAAGAATTTAACCCGGCGCACTCTCTGAGGCACTCCTACCTCCAGGACCTGGAAGGGGCCCGGCCTCCCCCCAACGTCCAGCCCCAGCTCTGGCAAGGTCAGCGTCTCCTGGGGCTGGCTGCGCGCCGAGAGCAGCCTCCTGGGAGAAACATAGCTTAGCGGATGCATCCCGTACTGAATAGAAAGCAGGGCGGGGAGCCCCATCTCCAGGTACTGGGAGGCCCCGCCCCGAAGCTCCTTGGTGACCCTTATGCTTTTTCGGTCCGGGCTGAACTCCACCGCAGTCACAGCATAGGCGCTGGCAATCCCCATCCTGGTGGCTAGCAGAGTGCCCACCTGGGCCCCGAGATAGTCCGAGGACTCCACCCCAGTAAGGATGAGGTCATAGCCCAGCTTCTCGACGGCCCTGGCCATTACCCCGGCCAGCCGTTGAGGGTCACTGATATCGGAATCGATACGGACAGCCTTGTCTGCCCCCTTGGCCAGGGCAATGTAGAGGGCCTCCTGACTTACCAGAGGGCCGACGGTGAGGGCGGTAAGGGTGGCGCCCAGGGGGGCCTTCTGGGTCACTCCCTGCTCCACGGCGTATTCGTCGCTTTCATTGATGGTCCAGCCCCCAGCCCCTTCGCACAGGACCCGGTCACCGCTTTCGGCGATCCTCAACTGGCCCTCCCCCCGAGGGATGGCCTTTACGCATACTATTATCCTCATCCCTTGCAATGCTTACCTACGGGCTAGCGGTTCGGTTTCGCTCAGCGGCGGCCGTCCTCCCCGCTATGCGCCCGAAAACTACGCCCCTGGTGATGCCGGAACCCCCGACGTAGTTGTAGTAGAAAGTCCCCAGGATGTCCCCGGTGGCATAGAGACCGGCTATGATCTTGCCCTCGGTGTCGAGGACACGCGCGTTGCGGTCTATCTTCAGGCCTCCAAAGCTGAAGGTAATGCCGCAGGTCACCGGATAGCAGAGGAAGGGCGGGGTATCTATCCTCAATGCCCAGTTGGACTTAGCAGGCTCAATGCCCTCGGTCCTCTTGCCATCCAGGATGCCGGGAT
>JACPSE010000018.1 GCA_016193465.1 Deltaproteobacteria bacterium | reverse complement strand
TGAGATCAACGCTACAGAAGTTGTTCAGGGCGTGATACACGACGTGAAACTCAAAGTTTTCGTAGGCCTCGCGACACCTTGCGAGGAGCTTTTGCGTGCGGTGCAGGATCCAGCGATCCAGCTCGTCCAGTTCGTCAGGCCAAGCCGCATCTCTCTCAGGATCAAAGTCGTAAAGATTACTGATCAGAAAGCGGGCTGTGTTTCTTAACCGGCGATAGGCCTCGACCAGCCGGTTGAGTATCTCGTCCGAGATCCTCACATCCTCGCGGTAGTCTTCGGCCGAGACCCAGAGCCTTAAGATCTCCGCCCCGAACTTCTTCATGATCTCCTGCGGGGCAATCACGTTACCGAGAGACTTCGACATCTTCCGTCCCTTGCCATCGAGCGTGAACCCATGCGTCAGAACGCTCTGGTAGGGGGCGCGGCCGCGTGTGGCCACTGAGGTAAGCAGGGCGGTATGGAACCAGCCTCGGTGTTGATCGCTGCCCTCCAGATAGAGATCGGCTCGACCACCCAGGCGGTTATCCAGCTCCACCACGCCGGCGTGACTGACACCTGAGTCGAACCAGACATCCAGAATATCTTCCTCTTTGGAAAACTCTTTCCCCCCGCAACCAGGACAACGCAGATTCGATGGAACGAGTTCGGCGGCGGGCCGGGTAAACCAGGCGTCCGATCCCTCCTTTTCGAAAATCGCTGCGACGTGTTCACAAAGCTCCTGGCTCAGCAGGGCGTGGTGGCACTGTTGGCAGTAGAAAACAGGTATCGGCACGCCCCAGGAGCGTTGACGGGAAATGCACCAGTCCGGCCTGCTCTCCAACATGCCGCGAATGCGCTCCCGGCCCCACGGCGGAATCCAGGCGACGTGCTCGATAGCATCCAGGGCTCGACGCCGCAAATTATTCTTCTCCATTGAAATAAACCACTGCTCTGTGGCCCTAAAAATAACCGGTTTCTTACAGCGCCAGCAGTGGGGATAGCTGTGGGGCAGTTTTTCCTCTTTGAGGAGAGCGTTCTGATCGAGTAATTTCTGAACGATTTTACGATCCGCCTTAAAAACCGACTCCCCCGCGAGGTCGCCAGCTTCGGCGGTGAACTTTCCCTCCGAGTCCACCGGCGCTAAAACCTCAAGTCCATAGCGCTGCCCCACCTCGTAGTCTTCCTGCCCGTGACCGGGGGCAATGTGGACACAACCAGTGCCCTGATCCTTGGTGACGAACTCCCCCAAGATGACCTTCACGTCGCGCTCGATCCAGGGATGGTGGCAGACTACGCCTTCCCAATCCGCGCCTCTCGTACGCTCTGAAGTCACCTCATATTGACCCTCGCTAAAACCAAATATCTTCATCAGCGAAGAGACCAAATCCTCCGCAAGAATCAAATTGCCCGCGGGGGTTTTAACTGAGCGGTAAGTGAGGTCCGGATGCAAGGCGATCGCCTGGTTGGCCGGAAGGGTCCAGGGAGTGGTGGTCCAGATCACAAAAGAGGCGGAAGCTGTTGCCTGTTGCCTGTTGCCTGTTGCCTTTATAGGGAACTTCACATAGATGGACGGCGAGGTATGTTCTTCATATTCAACCTCGGCCTCGGCCAGCGCTGTGATGCAGGAGGCACACCAATAGACCGGTTTTTTTTGGCGGAAGAGGGAGCCGGCGGCAATGAATTTTCCTAACTCGCGGATCTCCGCCGCCTCATAGCTGTAATCGATGGTATGGTAGGGCTTTTCCCAGTCGCCCAAAACACCGAGCCTTTTAAACTCCTCGCGCTGGATGGAGACGTATTTCTCGGCATATTCCTTACAGAGACGGCGCACCTCCGGCTTGCTCAAACTATTTTTCCTGGCCCTGCCGATGTCTTTCTCCACCTGGAGCTCAATCGGCAGGCCGTGACAATCCCAGCCGGGTACGTAAGGGGCACAAAAACCCATCATGCTTTTTGATTTCACAATAATGTCTTTAAGAATCTTGTTTAAGGCATGGCCGATATGGATGTTGCCGTTGGCGTAAGGCGGGCCATCGTGGAGGATATATTTTTTCTTTCCTACACGTGCAGCGGCCTCAAGAATCTGAAAATAGGTCCTGTCACGCTCCCACTTTTTTACCTGCGCCGGCTCGTTCTGAGGCAGATTGGCCCGCATAGGAAAACGGCTCTTTGGCAGGTTCAGCGTCCCTTTGTAATCCTTGGAATCCATGGTCGAAAAACAGAAAGAGACAGGATCGGGTGATCTCGCTCTAAGGTAGGGATCTATTTATGATGGTTTAGCCCCCTTACCATCCGAAAGGCAAAGTTGTCCGCCTTGCTTTCGGCATCCGCCCAAAAGATATAATGGCCCAATTCGTGGTAGACCGTATTGATCCACTTTCTCTCCGATTTGTATTTCCTTCCCCGCTTCCAGTGCTCCGGATGGACCAGACTCATCTGGCCGGTTTCATAGGTTTTACCCGCTGTTTTACCCCAGTCGATATACTCAAACCACTCCACCTTAGGCATCTTGAGATGGTAAAAACGGCAAAGGGAGGCAATCGCCTTCTTGAAATCGGAGGGTTTGTAGGAGCGAAAAAAAGAGGTAAGGTGGCGGTCTGCTATGCGACGCTCCTTCAAAGGGGGCAAAATCATTCGCATGGTGTTGATCCTCAATCACTGTAGCGCTTTTCCCTTATCATAAAAAATTCCCAAATAAAAACAATCCGGACCACCTGGCGACGCCGGACAACATATATAACTTCCCGTTTTCCCGCATCTTTTTGTCCAGCCGCCATTTCTAAAAAGGCGCCGCCAACCCCGGCCAGATGCGAGCACGCAACGCCGTCAGGTAAGTTCGACATCATGGTGAACTACCCATTACGGCTTTAACTTGAAGATGAAAACTTCCAGCAGGGAAATAAAGAGAAACCTATTCCCATGAAGCGCCAGATTTGTAAAGAGGGGGGAGCTATGGTATGGGCAATAGATCGCAAAGTTGGTTCGTCCACAGTGCCCCACGATTCCCCATTTATTTTTCACTGATCGATTGATGATGCATCAGCTTCTTGCAAGACTCGCCTGCATAGGCATATGGCTGACCATGGAGCTGGGAAGGCTCGCGGTCAGGATTGTTCCGCGCCGTTTTTTACACTCCTTCTCGGAAGGGGTGGCTGGTCTTGGCTTTTACCTATTCCGCCGTTTTCGCAGACGATCGATCCATAACCTCAACTTGGCCCTGGGCGAACGACTAGACGCCCGAGAAATCACGCGGGTTGTCCAGATATCACTGAGGAATTTTTTTCGTGACTTTATCGAGCTCGGCTGCGCCCTTGAGGCCTCGCCCGGGAAGATCCGCGAGGAGATCCCGCTTCGCGGCCGCGAACACCTGGAAGCTGCCCTGGCCAAAGGCAAGGGGGTTATCGCCCTCAGCGCCCATCTCGGCAACTTTTTTTTGGTCGGAACTCGGCTTGCCCTAGAAGGCTTTCCTACCCACGTCCTTGTGAACCAGCCTCAAAATGGGCCCTTTGCTCAACTCATGGATCGCTACCGCTTGAAGGTCTGGCAGAAAACGATCCACGCAAGACCCCGGCGCGAGGCATCCCGGCAGTTGCTCCAAGTCCTAAGAAATAACGAGGTCGCTATCGTCATCGCGGATGAATACCGATCGGGGAGCGGGGTTTACGTTCCTTTCTTCGGGCGCACCGTCCTGGCCCGGCGGGGGCCGGCAACCCTCGCGTTGCGAACTGGGGCAGCGGTTGTTCCGACCTACATGATACGCGATAGCGCCGGGCGGCTAAATCTGGTCGTCGAGCCGGAGATGGAGCTGTCAAGATCGCGCGGGACCAGGACCGAGGTGAAGGAGAACACCCTGCGCATCACGCAGTGGCTGGAACGCGTCGTACAATCCTATCCCGATCAGTGGAACTGGATGAACATCCATTGGCAGGAAGGCGCCCTGCGTGAACTCGTACAAAAAAAACAGGAAGCATAGGAGTCCATGACATGAACTTCCGTTGAGGAAGGAGAGCTAAGATGAAAATCAACAAAAGGGAGCTTGAAGAGCTGAAAAGGAAAGTGGCTTTGGGAAATCGAATCCTATTTCACCAGGGGCTGGCCGATTACCACGGCCATTTGAGCGCTCGCATCCCCGGGACCCGCCAGTTTCTGATCAAGCCGGTTCTAGCCCCGCTTGGCTACGTCACCAGCAAAGACATCATCATTGTGGACATTGACGAGTACAAGCGGGTGTGCGAGGAAAACTGGGCTAAAGCAGGGAAAAAAAGGGAAGTGACTAAGCTCAAACTGCCTCCGCGTGAAACCATGATTCACGCCGCGATCTACGAAGCGCGTCCAGATGTCAATTCAGTAGCGCACACGCACCAGCCTCTAGCAACCGCTTTTTCGGTTGCCGGCGTGCCGATTTTACCGATTTATAATCAAGCCGCTCCCTTTGCCCCTGAGACCCCTATCTTTCCCAGCCCGCGGTTGATTTATACCGTGCAGGACGGCTTGGAGATCTGCCAAGTCCTGGGCCATCGGACGGCGATGCTCCTCCAGGGGCATGGGGTTGTCGTTGTCGGAGACAGCGTCGACTACTCTACGGTCCATGCCGTCTATCTGGAGAGGACCGCTTACATGCAGTGGGTTGCAAGCTGCGTCGGCAAGCCAGCGACGATGCCGCAAAAAGAGATAGATGTCATGAAAGAGAATATGATCTACCGTTCCTACGACGCCTTTGCCTACTTCGCCTCTCTGCTAGGAGGAAAAAAGTAAGGATCTTTTTGATCTGGGTGAGGGCGCCGACAGAGATCATGGAGCGAATCCGACGGCGGCGGTAAAAGGGCCGAGAAGCGCACCCATTCAGGATCTCCGCCAGTGGCTCGAACGTGTGGATCAGCTCGGCGAGCTCATCCGGGTAAAGGAGGCGGTGGACGTGATTGAGGAGATGAGCGCCATCTCCTACCTGGTGGCCAAGCAAAGCCCCTCGCCAGCAATTCTTTTCGAATCCGCGCGCGGCTACGAAAACAACCCTATTGGAGCCAGGTTGCTCTGGAATATCCTAGGGCCCAGTCTAAAACGCATCGCCCTAACCTTGGAAGAGCCGCCCGAAACCCGGACGGTCGAGTTGATCCGCCGGGTAAAAGACAAACTGAAGCACCGGATACCTCCCCGTGAGGTGTCCAAGAGCCGGGCCCCTGTTTATGAAAACACTGTCGCCGGCCCCGCCATAGACCTCAGGCAGTTGCCCATTCCCAAACACTGGCCTCTGGACGGCGGACGCTACGCCGGCACAGCCGATGCGGTAATCACGCGTGATCCAGATACCGGCTATCTGAATGTGGGCACTTACCGCATGATGCTCCACGGAAAGAACAGGGTTGGTCTCTACCTCTCGCCAGGCAAGGATGCGCGCCTGCACATAACCCGCGCCTGGCAAAAAGGGGAGTCCATCCAGGTGGCCGCTGCCTGGGGAATAGACCCTCTCTTCATGGTCATCGGCTCCCAGACATTTGCCAAGAATGTCTCCGAGTACGAATACGCCGGCGGGGTTAAAGGCCGGCCCATTCCCGTAGTGCGCGGAACAACCACAGACCTCCTGTTGCCCGCCCAGGCCGAGCTCGTCATCGAGGGAATCATCAGGCCGAATTCCGTAAAGGCAGAAGGGCCCTTCGGAGAGTTCCCTGGCTACTATGGGAGACCCGAGGCCGGCTGTCCGCTGGTCGAAGTGACGGCGCTGCATTACCGTTCAAAGCCTATCATCACCAATGCCCTGATGGCCGACTACCCGTCCAACGAACAGAGCGGCTTCTTTTCCATCATCCGCTCCGCTCGAATCTGGGATGACTTCGATAAGCTCGGAATTCCCGGAATCCAGGGGGTTTACTGCCACCCGGCCGCCGCCGCCGGTTTCGGCATGACCGTCATTAGTCTAGAGCAGCGCTACGCCGGGCACGCGGCCCAGGCCTTGGCCCTGGCGGCCCAGGCACCGGGCGGAGCCTATTACACCAAGTGGATCATCGCGGTTGATGAGGATGTCGATCCCACGGATATCAATCAGGTAATTTGGGCCATGAGCAGCCGCTGCAATCCGATCGAAGATATCGATCTTTTGCGCAATACCTGGAGCACATGGCTCGATCCCACGCAGAACCCACCGGAGGAGCGGCCCTATGGCTCAAAGGCGCTGATCAATGCCTGCAAAGAGCATCGCTACCTGCCCGTCTTCTCAAAACGCACGACACTGAGAAAAGAGGTCTACGAGTCTTCTCAAAACGCACGACACTGAGAAAAGAAGTCTACGATCAGGTTGCCACGCGCTGGCGAAAACTGGGCCTGCCAGGCCAGGTCCCAGAAGCAAGGGCCTTTGAACAAGAATCTAAAGTGATCTACCACGAGGTAGGTGGATTTGAGCCCGGCAAGCAGCCGGGAGAAGAGAAAACCGATAAGGAAAAGGAGAGAAAAAGGTAGAGTCCCCGAAGCTGGGAGAGAGGAAAAGGAGGCTAGCGGATAGCCTCTTCTCCCCTCTCATTGGTCCGAATGCGGATCACCTCTTCTACAGAAGAAACGAAAATCTTTCCGTCGCCGATTTTGCCCGTCTGAGCGGACTCAAGGATCGTCTCAACGATCTTAGAGGCCATCTCATCAGGGGCCAGGATCTCTATTTTCACCTTGGGAAGAAAGTCCACGGTGTACTCGGCCCCACGGTAAAGCTCCGTATGCCCCTTTTGCCTGCCGAAGCCTTTCACCTCGCTGATAGTCATTCCGGTGATTCCGACCGAAGTGAGTTTTTGTTTCACTTCATCCAACTTAAATGGCTTGATGATAGCCTCGATCTTCTTCATTTGAGCCTCCTTCTAGGCGGTAGGCGAGAGGCTTGAGGCATCAGGAAGGCGTGAGCCCTCTTCCGCCTGTTACCTTCCGCCTTATGCCTCACGCCTTAAATATCGAAATACAGGGCGAACTCATAAGGATGGGGTCTCATCCTCATGGCATCCACCTCTTTCTTACGCTTGTACTCTAACCAAGTCTCAATCACATCCTTAGTAAACACATCCCCCTTGAGCAGAAAATCGTGGTCC
>JACPSE010000090.1 GCA_016193465.1 Deltaproteobacteria bacterium | reverse complement strand
CCTTCACCCCCATCAGGTTGGGTAGAGGACTTTCACCTCCAAACTGTCGAACATGCTTGGCACACAATGAAAAAGCGCCGCAACTATTAAGAGTTACCGGCGCTTTCACTCTTTCCCCTTTTTCGCTGGCTTTGGTTCAAATCCCGTCGGGGACGCCACTCCTCCCGTTCCACGCAAAACCGATGAATCGCTCAGAACTCCTGGCGGGGCAAACGATGATACTTCCCTTTGAAAAATATCAGGGGGCGCTTGCCGGAGGCGGCCGTGTTGACAACCTTACCCACATAGATCGTGTGATCCCCGCCCTCATAACTATGAACCACCTTGCACTCAATGTGACCCATCGCGCCGTCGAGGAGCGCGACGCCCAGCTTTCCTCTATGCCACTTTACTCCGGCAAATTTCTCGATCCCCCTGCTGGCAAATCGACGGGAAATCGCCTCCTGGTCCTCGCTGAGCACGTTGACCGCGAAAATCTTCGACTGGTCGAAACAGCGGTAGCACTGGGCCCCCTTGTCGATGCAGACCAATACCAACGGCGGATTAAGGGACAAGGAAGTAAAGGCATTTACTGTCAGGCCAAACGGTGTCCCGACTTTATCCATAGTCGTGACAACAGTGACGCCCGTGACAAAATGACCCAGGACACGGCGCAGCTCCTGTAACTCCATTGCCACTATCAATCTCAGTTGTAAAACCAACTGCTATCAGAGCTTGGACTGCGCTGTCAAACGTTTTGCTCCGTTTGGCCCGCGTTGAGCTGGACTGATAATATTTAAGGGGATGTGAGGCCGCGTCGCGCCCCGTCGGCGATCTGCTTCAAAATATCCTGTGCCTGCACAAGCTTCCCCTCACGGTCGGTGAGCGGCCTTAAAAACAGAACCCGATAAGGCTCAAGGAACAGGCCGCTTTTTCCCCTTGACACCTGACCAGCGCTTAGCCTATTTCTTGTCCTGCCTTGGGTTCGAAATTGTTTCATCGTCATAAGAGGAACGTTGCATCCACAGAGCTCGGCTCTCGGCGCGGTCCTAGCGGACTGCCTGACGTGGGAGTAAAAAGAGACGAGAGGAGCGAGACATGAAAGCAATAAGATTGCTCTACTTAGGCGCTGCGGCGGTCGGCATTGCCGTGCTTTTGTCCGCTTATCCTGTCCTGCTGAGTGGCCTCGCCCCAAGCGAAGCCGAAGGACAACAAAAGCCCAGCGCGGCGGTCCGGATCGACAACGACGACATTGGCGGCGTGGTCACGGGCGCGAAGGGGCCGGAAGCCGGCGTATGGGTGATCGGCGAGACGACCGACCTTCCCAGCAAGTTCGCCAAGATCGTAGTCACCGACGATCAAGGGCGCTATGTGCTGCCCGATCTCCCGAAAGCCAATTACAGCCTATGGGTGCGCGGCTACGGGCTGGTGGATTCGCCGAAAGTTAAAGCCACCCCGGGAAAGATCGTGAACCTCAAAGCCGTGGCGGCGCCAAACGAGGCCGCAGCGGCGAAAACCTATCCGGCCATCTACTGGTATTCCATGCTCAAGATTCCGGACAAGAGCGAGTTCGGCGGCAAGGGCACGATTCCGGCCGAGGTAACCCAGAACGAATGGCTCAACTCGATGAAGAACAACGGTTGCGTCGGTTGCCATCAGATGGGCCAGCTTTCCACGCGCACGTTCCCGCGCACGGTGCCGCACCCGCTCGGTAAGTTCGCCAACTCTCAGGAGGCGTGGTTGCGCCGCATCCAGTCCGGGCAATCCGGCTTATCCATGTTCAACACGCTCGTCAAGCAACTCGGCGCCGCCCCCATCCGCTACTTCGCGGATTGGACCGACCGCATCGCCAAGGGCGAGCTGCCCCACGCCAAGCCTGCACGACCGCAAGGGGTCGAGCGCAACATCGTCGTCACCACCTGGGAGTGGCTCAACGACAAGCATTACCTTCATGACCTGATCGCCTCGGATCGGCGCTACCCGACCGTCAATGCCTATGGCCCGCTTTACGGCTCGGCCGAATACAGCACTGACGTCATCCCGATCCTCGATCCGATCAAGCACACCGTATCGAGCTTAACGGCCCCGGTGCGGGATGCAAACACGCCTGAGGCGCTCGGGCCGGGCCACGCGGCAAGCGACAAACTCATGCAACCGTCGCCTTACTGGGGCGCGGAGAAGATCTGGTCGAACAAATCAAATAATCATAATGCCATGTTCGACCGAAAGGGCCGGGTCTGGTTCGCGGCGCGGGTGCGCGGACCTAACAACCCCGACTTCTGTAAGAAGGGCTCCGACCATTCCTCGGCCAGGCTCTTCCCGCTGGAGCGGACGAACCGCCAGATTACGATGCTCGATCCCAAGACCGGCCAGTACACCTTCGTCGACACCTGCTTCCAGACGCATCATTTGCAGTTTAGCTACGACGCCAACGACACGCTGTGGACCAGCGGCGGCGGCCCGGTGGTCGGCTGGATCAACACCAAGATGCTCGACGAGACGGGTGATCTGGCAAAATCGCAAGGTTGGACGGCGCTCATCCTCGACACCAACGGCAACGGCAAGCGCGACGCGTACGTTGAGCCTAATCAGCCGGTCGACCCGACCAAAGACAAGCGGATCGTCGCGGGTTTTTACGCCGTGATGCCGAGTCCGGTCGACGGCTCGATTTGGGGCTCGGTGCGACGGAACCCTAGCTCTATCGTGCGGCTCGTTCCGGGAGCTAATCCGCCGGAGACGGCGCTCGCCGAGATTTACAACGTGCCGATGCCGGGCTTCGGGGTGCGTGGCGCCGACATCGACCGCCAGGGCGTCGTATGGGTATCGCTCGCGAGCGGCCACCTGGGCAGCTTCGATCGGAGGAAGTGCAAGGGACCGCTCAACGGACCGAAGGCGACCGGCGACCACTGCCTCGAGGGCTGGAGTTTCCACCAGTACCCCGGTCCCGGATTCCAGGGGATCGGCGCGAACAGCGCGGAGTCGAGCTACTACACTTGGGTCGACCAGCACAACACCTTCGGGCTCGGCGAGGACGTGCCGATGTCAACCGGGAACCTCAACGATGGTTTGATCGCGCTCAAAGACGGCAAGATGATCATTTTGCGCGTGCCGTATCCGCTCGGCTTCTACGCCAAAGGCTTCGACGGGCGCATCGACGATCCAAAAGCCGGCTGGAAGGGTCGCGGATTGTGGACCACGAGCGGCGACCGCGCGCCGTGGCTGAAGGAGGGTAGCAAGGGCTCGAAGCCGATAGCCGTGCACTTCCAGCTACGTCCCGATCCGCTGGCGAAGTGAAAGATTACGACGAGAAGGTTGGATCACGTCAGTCCCCAATTTTCTTGGAAGAGTTGAAACGCTGGCAGAATAGGAGCACTTGAAAGGAGGCTACCATGGGATTACTGAAAATCGAGGGTGTCACGCACTGGTCGATTCCGGTCAATAATCTGGAAGAGTCGGAGAAGTTCTATGGTGATCTGCTCGGTCTTAACCCGGTAGGGCGGCTCGGCAATTCGGTCATGTCCTGCTTCAACGTCGGGGACCACAACATCCTGCTCTGCGAGCGCGAGCAGCCGCAAAAACCGTCCGATGTGGAGCAGCGAGTGCACCATTCCTTCACGGCGAGCCCGGAGACTTTCGCGCGGGCCTGTAAGGCTTTCCGCGAAAAGGGAATCCCCGTCGTTGAGCTTACTTACCGCGCGAAAGGCCATTTCACGGGAAGGGAGCTTTACTTTCTCGACCCGAGCGGGAACAGGCTTGAGCTCCGCGATCCCACGTGGAAGAAAGGAATGCCGGAGCCTTCTTTCGAGGAGATCGTGCGGTCGTGAGTGCGTCCAGTTAGGCCGTTCGCTTCCCCCTTTTGTGACTATATGCATTATATTTCACTTGCAAAAACAAGCGGGGAGCAATAAAAAAAGGGATAACGACGCCGGGTGGTGCCAAAGGGCATCCCGAGAAGGAGTAGAAAATGTTAATAAAGAAATCCAAGATCGACACGTTTGATGACTGGGTGGATATGTTTCATCAATGGCACCAGGATATCGGTTATCCGACGGAACTGATCGGAGCAGACTATAACTTTGAGACGAAACTGGGGGACATCGAGAGCAACGAGATCGAGTTCGGAGACTACGCGGGCCGGCCGAAGTGGGAAAAGGCGACCGATATCCCGGACCAGCGGATCCGAGACTCCCTGACGCACCTGATAGAGTACCAGGGAGACACCGAGTTCGCCTCGGTCGAGCAGCAAAAGAACTTGCTGGAAAGGGCGCCGACCGAAGTTGACTTGAAAAACATCATCCGGATCAACCGGGAGGAAATGCGGCACGGCTGGCAGATGGCCTACGTGCTGGTGACCTACTTCGGCGACTCCGGCAAACGCCAGTCCCAGAGGCTGTTGGAGCGCCGCGCGTCCGAGAATACGCGCCTGCTCGACTCCTTCAACCAGCCGGTCCGAAACTGGCTCGATTTTTTTACCTATACCAGTTTTATCGATCGCGACGGCAAGTACCAGCTCAACATGCTCAGCCGGACGGCTTTTGCCCCGCTGGGACACAGCATCCTGCCGATGCTGCAAGAAGAGGCGTATCACCTGGCGCAAGGAAATCTCGGCCTGATGCGGATCGTCAAGGCCGGAAAAATTCCCACCACCATCATCCAAAAATACTTCAACAAGTGGCTCTCCACGGCCTTCGATCTGTTCGGCCAGGACGAGTCCGGCTCCGCCCACTGGGCCTACGTCTGGGGCTTGAAAGGACGCTATGACGAACACCTGTTCGACAAGCCTGCCGATATGGATAAGCTGAACGAGCTGTCGCGCGCCACGTTCTTTAAAGAGGTCAGCGCACTTGTCGATTCCTTGAACCACAATGTCCCCGAGGATCAGCCAAAGCTCGGGATTCCCGATGACAAGTTCCGCAGAAGCATCGGCGTCTACGCAGGAAAGACCTACAGCATCGACGGAAAATTGCTCTCGCAGCAAGAGTACGACAGGCACCTGAAAGAGGTCATGCCCTCGGACGCCGACGATCAGTTTGTAATCAATATCGAGAAAGAGAAGGGCTGGATCACCGACCCCAAACAGAGGTAGTTCCGCCGCCGGTTGTGCGCTCCCATAGGGCGGCTCAGGCGGGCTTGCCGACGTCCAGACCATAAGCCCGCGCCATGACCACGATGGGATGGACGGGCTTCTTGCCGGTTCCTTGTTGGACCTGGACCGCCGACAGGGGGCAATCGGTGACCGTGCAGGCGTCGTCGGTTTTCAGGAACTTGAAAAGCGGCCTGCCCACTTTCATCGAGGCTTCGAAGTTTTCCTTCCTCACGCTCCAACTGCCGTCGTGCCCGCTGCAGCACTGCATGCGGGAGACTTCGGCGCCGGGAATCAGCGCCATCAATTCCTGCGCCTTGAAACCGATGTTCTGCGCCTTTAAGTGGCAGGGCTGGTGGTACCGGATCTTGCCGGTTTTTTCGGAAAAGCCCAAATCCAGCCCGCCTCTT
>JACPSE010000052.1 GCA_016193465.1 Deltaproteobacteria bacterium | reverse complement strand
TGAGCTTGCGGATGCCCCTGCCTGATACCAGCGGATTGGGGTCCGCCATCCCGACAACAACCTTCTTCACCCCGGCCCGGATCAACGCCGAGGTGCAGGGCGGGGTTCTTCCCTGATGGTCGCAAGGCTCCAGGTTGATATATAAGGTAGCTCCGCGGGCCCGCTCACCGGCCCGCTTGAGGGCAACGATCTCCGCATGATCGCTTCCGGCACGCCGATGATAACCAGTGGCAATGATTTTCCCGCCCCAGACCAGCACTGCCCCGACCATCGGATTCGGGCTCGTTTTCCCGGCCCCCTTGAGGGCCAATCGGAGCGCCAGGCGCATATATTTCGTCTCGCGATCATCGTTCATCAGGGCAAGCGGTTCTCCGGACCCTTTTTCTGCCTCTGCCCTCCCTGCCTGCCGGGCAGCGCCTTACGCTCTTTCAGCAGCTCCTCCAACTCCACCATAAACTCATTGATGTCTTTAAAAGAGCGATAGACGGAAGCAAAACGGACATAGGCCACCTGATCGATATCATGCAGCTCACGCATCGCGGTCTCGCCGATAACCGAGCTGGGCACCTCTTTATCTCCCCGTTCTTGCAGTCCCCGCTCGATCCGGTCTGCGACCGCCTCGATGGTATTAATGCTCACCGGCCGTTTTTCGCACGCGCGCTTGAGCCCGTTGACGATCTTCATGCGATCGTAACTCTCCCGGCGGCCATCCTTTTTAACCACCAGTGGCATCGTTTCTTCTACCCGCTCGTAAGTAGTGAAACGGCGGCTGCACTTTAGACACTCGCGCCGGCGCCGCACCATATGACCGTCTTTGCTCAGACGGGAATCAATAACGCGGTTATCGGTCTCGTGACAAAAAGGACATTTCATGTCCGTTCAACCCCCATCATCCCCCGCCCCCGCAGTTCAAAAAGTTCAAATGGTTCAAAACGTTTTGAACAGCTTGAACGGTTTAAACGGCTTGAACCGGTTTCTTGAGTCGGTGCGGATAAACCGGAAACTTTTTGCACAACTCGCGGACGTCTTCAGCGATGGAGCTAAGCGCGCCCGTGTCGCCGACATGATTCAGCGCCCGGGAAATGAAGTCAGCGATGGTCGCCATCTCCTTCTCTTTCATCCCGCGGGTGGTGACCGCCGGAGTGCCAATCCGGATCCCGCTCGTAACAAAGGGCGAGCGGGTCTCGAAGGGTACGGTGTTCCTATTAACGGTGATCCGCGCCTTATCCAAGGTTTCTTGAGCTACCTTCCCGGTCAACTCGGACTGGCGCAGATCCACCAGCATCAGGTGATTGTCCGTACCGCCGGAGATCAGACGAAACCCCTTGTCCATCAACGCGCCGGCCAGGGTCTTGGCATTCTTTACAATTTGCTGCTGATAGAGCTTGAACTCCGGGGTCAAGGCTTCCTTTAACGCCACCGCCTTTGCCGCAATAACGTGCATGAGCGGGCCGCCCTGAAGTCCAGGAAAGACTTTACTATCAACGGTCTTGGCATGCTCGGCCCGGCAGAGGACCATACCTCCCCGCGGACCCCGCAGGGTCTTATGAGTGGTTGTCGTAACAAAGTCGGCGTAAGGAACGGGGCTGGGATGGAGTCCGGCCGCCACCAACCCGGCAATGTGGGCCATGTCCACCATCAGGTAGGCCCCGACTTCGTCGGCAACCTTTCGGAACCCCTTGAAGTCGATAATTCTGGGGTAGGCGCTTGCGCCGGCTATGATCATCCTGGGGCGATGCTCCCGCGCCAGCTCAGCCAGCGCGTCGTAATCGATGGTCTCGCTCTCCTGTCCCACTCCGTAGGGAACCACGCGGTAGAGAATCCCGGAAAAGTTCACCGGACTGCCCATGGTGAGGTGTCCTCCGTGGGCCAGGTTCATGCCGAAATAACAGTCTCCGGGCTTCAAGACCGAGAAATAGACGGTCATATTTGCCTGGCTCCCGGAGTGGGGCTGGACATTGACGTGATCGGCGCCGAATAACTCCTTGGCCCGGGAGATCGCCAACTCCTCCACGACATCAACATTTTCACAGCCCCCGTAGTATCTCCGCCCCGGATACCCCTCAGCGTACTTATTGGTCATGACCGAGCCCTGCGCTTCCAGCACCGCCTCGCTCACCACGTTCTCCGAGGCGATAAGCTCCAGGTTATACTCCAGCCTCTCGATCTCTTTTTGGATGGCCGAAAAAACATCCGGGTCCGTTTGCTTCAAAAGAGACATGTTTAACTCCAAAATTCAGAAGTCAGTATTCAGGAGATAAGAGGGGCTTCTGGATAGTGACTCCTAGCTACTGGATTCCTTATCATTCTTGATGCGAGTGCCGAGCTCTCGCTCCACTTGAGCGATCTTATCCAAACGGCGCTGGTGCCGCCCGCCAGCAAAGGAAGTGCGCAGCCAGATATCTAGAATCTGTTCGGCGAGAGATTTCTCCGTCACTCCGCCCCCAAGTACGAGGATATTAGAATTGGTGTGCTCCCGGCTCATATGGGCCCCCTTGAGATCATGTACCAGAGCCGCCCGGACACCCGGGAACTTGTTGGCCAAAATGGACATGCCAATCCCGTTGGTGCATATGAGAATGCCGCGCTCCGCTTCCCCTTTCGATACCTTAACGGCAACCAAACGACCGAAATCTGGATAGTCCACGGACTCGTCCCCGTCGGTGCCCACGTCCTCTACCTCTAATCCCTTGGCGCACAGGACCTGGACCAGGAAATCCTTTAGCTTTACTCCGCCGTGGTCACTGCCGATAGCGATCGTCATAAAAACAAAGAAAATCGCAGGAGCATGGCCCCACGCGCCACCTTTACTCCTGCGATTGATCTACTGGCATGGCAGGCAAGCGCCCCGGCGACGGCAATGCGGCCGCCGGGGGCTTATCCTCTATTCTCCTTGATTCGAGAAAAACTATCTGTGGCTCTCGATGTAGTTAGTGACGTCCTGGACCGTTTTGATCTTCTCTGCGTCCTCATCGGAGATCTCCATCTCGTACTCTTCCTCTAGGGCCATCACCAACTCCACGATGTCCAAGGAATCAGCCCCCAAATCCTCAATAAACGAGGCCTCAGGGGTTACTTCATCCTCACTGACACCTAGCTGCTCACAAACTATTTCTTTCACCCTGGCCTCTACAGATGATGCCATCGTCTTCACCTCCTCCTGAACTTTTTGCTCACATAAAGAGTCCGCCGTTCACACTGATCACCTGTCCCGTCATGTAGCTGGCTCCTGGCCCTACAAGAAAGGAGACTGCCTCTGCGACCTCCTCGCAAGAGCCAAAGCGGCCCATCGGTATGGAGCGCAGGAACTCTTCCTGAAGTTTGGTCGAAAGCCTAGCCGTCATCTCCGTTTCGATAAAGCCCGGGGCCACCGCATTGACTGTGATGCCCCGTGAGGCCAGTTCCCGCGCCATGGCCTTGGTGAACCCGATAATCCCAGCTTTCGAAGCGGCATAAGCCGACTGTCCAGCGTTTCCTGTTTGCCCCACTACCGAGGCCATGTTCACAATTCGACCGTACCGCTCCCGGATCATGCCCCTGCATACGGCCTTGGTGCAATGAACGGTTCCTCTGAGATTAACTCCGAGGACTTGATCCCAATCTTCGGCCTTGAGCCGGACCAAGAGATTGTCGGACGTTATCCCGGCATTGTTTACTAGAATATCAACTTTTTGGTGCTGGTCAACGATTTTTTTTACTGCCTCCTCTACCTGATCCTCCCGAGCCACATCAAAGGGATAGATCTGCCCGCTGCCACCCTGCCCTAAAAGCTGCTCAAGCGTGGCCTCGGCCGCGGCCTGATTCCCCCGGTAGTTGATCATGACTTGGGCCCCCAGCCGTCCGAGCGCGAGCACTACGGCCTTCCCTATCCCCCGGCTCCCACCTGTTACCAAAGCGATTTGACCCTTTAAAACCAAGGTTCTATTTAATGCGGCACGATTTTCTCGAGGTCCTGGGGCGATTCAATGTTATCCACCTGCACCCCGGAACTGATCCGTTTTATCAAGCCGCTCAGCACCTTTCCTGGCCCGATTTCCAAAACCCGCGTGCAGCCCATCTCCTCCAACGCTTTTACCGACTCCTCCCAGCGCACCGGACAAACCGCCTGTTCGACCAAAAGAGACTTAACCCTGGTGTGATCCAGGTTAATTGAGGCCTCGACGTTGGTGACCACACCAACAGAGAACGGTTGAACGCTTACGCCAGCCAATACCGCTTTGAGTCCCTCCGAGGCAGGACGCATCAGCGGGCAATGAAACGGCGCGCTCACGGGCAACTCCAGCACTCTCCTGGCGCCGCGCTCCCGAGCCACGGCCATCGCCCGCAGCACCGCCTGCCGCGCGCCAGCGATCACGATCTGGCCGCCGCCGTTGAAGTTGGCAGGGGCAACCACGTCGCCCTGGCTCGCCTCCTCGCAAACCAACTGGACATCCTGAGCTGTGAGACCGATGACTACCGCCATCGAACCCTCCCCCGGCGGCACCGCGTCCTGCATCAGCCTTCCTCGCTCCCGTACTACCCTGACCGCGTCCCTAAAGGCAAGCGCCCCAACGCTGACCAAGGCGCTATACTCCCCGAGGCTGTGGCCGGCCACGCACATCGGTTTGACTTCGCATTCGGTTTCCAGCACGCGAACGGCAGCAGTCGAAACCGTTAGGATAGCCGGTTGGGTAAATTCCGTAAGTTTGAGCTCGGCTTCAGGACCGGAAAAGCACAAGCGACTCAGGGGCAATCCCAAGACTTCCTCTGACTCCATGAAGACTCGCCTTGCGGCGTCGAATTGGTCAAAGAGCTCCTTCCCCATCCCCACATACTGGGAACCCTGCCCGGGGAACACGAAGGCGACGTTAGCCCTTTCCCCCACTTTTGCTCTCTCTTCCTTCTCCCTCAGGAGCTGACTTTTCACCCAAACTCTCGATCTTTGATTTGATTCGCTGCCAGATTCTGCGCGGCAACTTATCTTCCTGTTCTGCCCCTGTCTCCCCTAATTCCCCCAACACTTCTGTAATGTGGCGGTTGACATCGTGGGAGACTGCCTCTTTTGCCACACGGATGGCGTTCTTAATGGCCTTGGGGTCGGAACCGCCATGCGCAATAATCGCCACTCCTTCCAGTCCCATCAGAGGGGCTCCGCCATACTCAGCGTGATCCAGCCGGCTGTATGCCCTAAGAAGGGATTCCCGACTCAGGAGATAACCTAGACGGCTCATGAGACTCTGCTGAAAAGCATCCTTCAGAACGCCCACAATAAAGCTCGCCAGGCCCTCCATGGTCTTAAGGGTGATATTTCCGGTAAATCCGTCACAGACCACCACGTCGACCTCGCCACCGCAGATATCCCGCCCCTCGACATAGCCGATATAATTCAGACCGGTCGAAGCAAGCTGCTCACTCGCGGCCCGCGTCAGATCGGTGCCCTTTCCTTCTTCTTCTCCGTTGCTCAGGACTCCGACCCGGGGGCGGGGAATGCCCAGAACCCTCTCCGCATAGATCGAACCCATAAGGCCGAACTGGACGAGGTGACGCGGCTTACAATCCACGTTGGCCCCGGCGTCAATGATCACAGTCCCCTTACCCAAAGTCGGAATAACAACCAGAATTGCCGGTCTGTCCACCTGGGGAAGATTCCCCATGACAAACATGCCTGTGGCCATCATCGCCCCGGAGTTCCCCGCGCTGACCACAGCCTGTACCGCTCCGCGCTTCATCAGCTCGAAGGCCACTTTCATGGACGAGTCCTTCTTCCTGAGCGCCGCGCTCGGAGACTCGTCCATCGCCACGCTCTCCGACGCCGGGACCACCTCCAGGCGCGGGGACTTGGGGGAGCAGCGGGCCAAGGCCTGTTCCACCATTTCCTTCTCCCCTACGAGCAACACCTCGACGCCCAGGTCACCGGCGGCCAACAACGCGCCCTCAACCACTGCGCCGGGGGCACGGTCACCTCCCATAGCATCAACGGCAATCTTCAGCATGGGAAAAGGAAAGGGGCTCAGCTCTCTTCAACAGGCAACACGGGCCTGCCACGATAATAGCCACAACGGGCGCAAGCACGATGCGGGAAAAGAGTCTCCCCGCACTTGGGACAGGTGCTCCATTGCGGCGCTACCAGAGCGTCGTGGGATCTTCGCTGGTTCCTTTTTCTCCTGGAAGTTCTTCTCTTAGGTACAGGCATCTTTTTTAATCCTACACTTTCCCTCCCCTCTTTCGGAATCAGAGGGAGAATGGCACAACAAACAAAGGAAGAGGCTACTGACCCAACTTTAGGGTGCGGAAAAAGGCCAGTCGCGGATCACTTTCCGAGGCGGCGCAGAGACAGGATTCCTCATTGAGGTTCACCCCGCAAACCATACAGAGCCCGCGGCAACCGTCCTCACATAGGGGTCGCATCGGGAGGGCCAATAATACCTGCTCCCTAATAAAAGGAGAGAGATTGATCTCATCTGCCGCATAGAAACTCAGCCCCATCTCATCCCGGTTTAACTCTCCGTTTTTGCCCGCAAACGGGTCTGGGGTCAAAACAAAGTCAAACTCTTTTTCCAGGGGAAAAGAACAGCCCTTCAGGCAACGACTACAGCAACCCTCGATGGTCCCTCCCAACCGGCCGTGAAAAAACAGCTCCTGGCCAGAGCGGTAATAGACAAGATTCACATCAACAAAAGGAGGAAAGCGGAAATCCCCGACCTTGGCTTCGCCGTCAATCAGGTCCAAATCATGGGTATTTTCCGCAAAGCTGATTTCCTCAGGGGACTCGGTAATCTTGTCCACCGATATCTTCATGGCCTAACTTCGGTAGCCCCAAAAAATTGGCCCTAAGTATATTGATTTCCCCTCTATTGTCAAGATGGAAAACGGCAGGAAGGGCAAAAAGCTTTTGATTTTTTAACCACTTCCGAATTATCAAAACGGAATCTCAAGCATTATTCTTGACAAAGATACAGGGAGCAGTTACATGAAATAATCCTATGGTAGAGGTTTCCCGACTAACTAAACACTACGGCGGATTCTGCGCCATCCAGAATGTCTCTTTCACTGCCCAAAGGGGGGAGATCCTGGGTCTCCTCGGTCCCAATGGGGCAGGCAAAACCACCACCATGCGGATCATCACCGGTTTCATGCCTGCTACTGAGGGAACTGTAAACGTCGATGGGTTCGATGTCTTTAAGGAGTCCCATGAGGTGCGCCGCAGAACAGGCTACCTCCCCGAAAATCCCCCGCTCTACAACGACATGACGGTGAGCTCCTATTTGAAGTTTGTGGGGCGCATCAAAGGGGTATCGAGAAAAGAGATCTCAAGCGCGCTAGACGGGGTCCTGGAGAGGTGCTCGCTCACCGAGGTAGCCGACCGGCTGCTCGGCCAGCTCTCTAAAGGGTACCGCCAGAGGGTAGGACTGGCCCAGGCCCTGATCCACAACCCCGCAGTCCTGATTCTGGACGAGCCCACGCTGGGGCTCGACCCCAAGCAAATCATCGAGATTCGCAGTTTGATCAGAGAGCTCTCGGGTGACCGCACGGTGATACTCTCAACGCATATCCTTCCCGAGGTTTCGCAGATCTGCAACAAAGTCGTGATCATCAATGAGGGCAGGGTAGCCGTGGAGAAGAACTTGCAGGAGCTGACGCAAGGCATGACCCTGGAGGAGGTCTTTCTCAAATACATCTCCAAGGAGGTCGAGGAAAAAGGCCAAGGAGAGGAGGAATCGCTGTCGTTATGAAAAGCATCCTTATTATTGCGGGGAAAGAGATCAGCTCGCTCTTCGTCTCGCCGATCGCCTACGTGGTGCTGACCGGATTCCTGCTCCTGGGAGGATGGTTCTTTTTTAACCTCCTTTTTCGCTTTAACTACCTCCTCACCCTCTATACGAGCTTTCAAAACCTGCAGGGCATTCAGAGCCTCAACCTCAACGAACATGTCGTCGCGCCCCTGCTCCACAATCTCACCATTGTTCTTGTTATCATGGTCCCGGTCATCACCATGCGCACTTTCGCCGAAGAGAAAAAAAACGGCACTTATGAGCTGCTCCTCACCTCCCCGCTTACGGTAACCCAGATTGTCCTGGGCAAATTCCTGGCCTCAATATTTTTCATTTTTGTGATGATCCTGCTAACCGGGATCTATCCCGCCATCCTTCTTCTCTATGGGAATCCTGAGCTGGGAATCCTGGCCTCCGGCTACCTGGGCCTCTTGCTTCTCGGAGTGGTCTTTGTCTCGGTAGGACTGCTCACTTCATCGCTGACTGAGAACCAGATAGTGGCGGCAGTTACCTGCTTCGTCATCCTTCTGCTCCTCTACGTCCTCTCCTGGCCCTCGGAGAGTGCCGGGACAACCATTGGGGATCTTCTCAAATACCTTTCGGTCATCGAGCACTTCAGCGAAATGGTCAAAGGGCTCATCGACACCAAGAATCTCGTTTACTTCCTGAGCCTCACCCTTTTAAGCCTCTTTCTCACCCATCGCTCGGTGGAGGCCTCGCGCTGGCGATAGATGACTAGGTATCTACAGATCTTCGGCCTCTCGGGCGCCATCCTTACCCTATTCGGTGCGGTCGCCTTTTTTTTCACCCGTAATATCCTGGATCCCTATGTCCTCATCCATCTCGGGCTCGGCGTCGTGGGCCTTCTGGTTTACCTCACGACCCAAGGCGGCGCGCTGGTGGGTTCACTTCGTCGCCGCTCGACCCGCTATGGCCTGCATTCTGTTTCCTATTCGTTGCTTTTTATCGGCACCCTGATTCTGCTAAACTTCTTAAATACCCGCTACAACTACCGTTGGGATTTCACGGAAGCCAAGCTCTTTAGCCTTTCGTCACAAACGACCAAGGTGCTGGCGCAGCTCAAACAGGATCTTTTGATTTACGGTTTTTTTGAAAGGGGGGAAAACCCCAGAGTCGCAGACCTGATTAAGAGCTACACGTATCAGTCTCCCAAAATCAAATTCTATGCCACCGATCCGGACCGTCACCCCGAGATGGCCAAGCAATTCAAGATCCAACAGACGAACACCCTTCATCTTATCTACGGCAAAGAATCAATGAACACCACTGAGACCAACGAAGAGGCACTCACCAACGCCATCGTGAGACTCACTAAAGTAAGCAAAAAAAATGTCTATGTTGTCACGGGCCATGGCGAACCGAGCATTGAGGATCGACAAAATAGCCAGGGCTACGCGGCGGCAAAAGAAGCCCTAGAGAACGAAAACTATCAAGTCAAGGAGCTCCTCCTCTCCACCCAAGAGAGAGTCCCGGTTGAAACTTCGCTCCTGATCCTTGCCGGTCCGCAAAAAGCCCTTCTGGAGCACGAGCTCAATGCCATCGAAAATTACCTGCAAAGCGGGGGGAGATTGCTGCTCTTGCTCCCCTCTCCGGGAGGAGAAAGCCTCAAGGGCTTCCTGAGTAACTGGGGAGTGGTCGCAGGAAACGATATTGTGGTGGACCAGGTTATCCGCCTCTTCGCGGGCCCTTCACTCGGAGTAGAGCCCATCGCCGACACCTATAGCCCTTCTCACCCGATCACGCGGGATTTTAAGGAGCGAACCATTTTCCCTCTGGTCCGCTCCGTTGGGCCCGCCAATTCAACCAGGGAGGGTTTGGAAGCGACCCCGTTGGTGCAGACCAGCCCGACTAGCTGGGCGGAAAAAGACTTGGACGGGGTATTCAAGAAAGGAAGGGCCTCGCTCGGCCCCGACGACAAAAAAGGACCAGTGTCGATCGGCGTCGCAGTCACGGCCGATCTAAAAAAAATCGGCGGCGACAAGGAGGGCGACGCCAAAATCGTAGCGCTGGGAACGGCTGGGTTTGCCAACAATCGCTTTATCAATATCTTTTTCAACCGGGATTTCTTTCTTAACATCGTCAACTGGCTTGTCGGACAGGAGGAAATGATCTCTATTCGCCCGCGCTCGATTCGCTCCTCTCGGCTCCAGCTCACGGAAAGAGAAGGCACGACGGTCTTTTACCTCTCCTTCCTCATCTTGCCAGAGATCCTCCTCATCACCGGCCTGGCCGTATGGTGGAGGAGGAGATAAGCGGTGCGCCTCCGTAACACTCTCCTGCTTGCCTCCATCTTTATCCTCCTCGTAGCTTACGTCTATTTTTTCGAGCTTCAAAAAGGGCCCAAAGAAAAAACAGAAAAGCTCCTCAACTTTAAGGAAGGGGAAGCGCAGAGCCTCATCCTCAACTACCCCGACCGGGAAATCCGACTACGAAGAGATCCCCAAGGGCGATGGAAAATCTTCCACCCCCTGGAGGCCGCCGCGGATGAATCGACAATCAGCAGTATTCTCTCCGCGCTGAGCACGAGCGAGGTGAAGCGAACCGTTGAGGAAAGGCCGAGCCCGGCGGGTCTCAAGAATTACGGGCTCGACCGGCCGGAAGTGAAGGTCTTGGTCTCGCTGGCAAACGGGTTGGCGCTTCCGCCTGTCGCTGTTGGCGCCAAGACGCCAGTGGGAAACTCCGTGTACGTCAGGCGCGGAACCGAAAGCGGCGTCCTTCTAACCGACGCGTCGCTGCGATCAAACCTGGAGAAAAAACTCAACGATTTGAGGGATAAGACCATTCTAGAATTTACAGAAGGCGCCGTGAAACAACTCGCGATCAGGGGGAGCACGGGCGATTTCGCCCTGAGCAAGAAAGAGGAATACTGGTTTATCGACCGACCCAGGTACTACCGGGCGGACCAGGCGGAGGTCCGAGGGCTGCTCTCGACTGTCCGCAACCTGTCGACCCTGGATTTTATCGAAGAATCGCCGCTGGAGCTGAAAAAGTTCGGTCTCGACAAGCCACGTCTGAAGATCACCGTGGTGACGGGAGAGGCGGATGGGGTTCGTGAAATCCTCTTCGGCGGCAAACGAGAAGGGAAAGACGAAGTATATGCCGTCGTCGATTCGAAGGGAACAGTCTACACGCTGGGGGAGAGCGTTTTGAAGCAGCTTGAAAAAGGCCTCACTGCCCTGAGAGATAAAGAGATTCTCTCCGCCCGGCCGGATCAAATGGCCAGGGTGGAAATCCGCACTCCGAAGGATTCGCTGGTCCTAGCTAAAGGGGAAAAAGGGCAATGGAGGTTGGACGCGCCGAAAAAAGGCATAGTCAAGCAGGCAGCCGTCTCCAGCTATCTCTCGCTTCTCAGCCGCCTGAGCGCGAAGGGCTTTGCTGACGACGAAGCGAAAGATCTCAAGAAATACGGCCTCAATCCCCCCTCTCTTAAAATCTCCGTCGCTGACAAGGACGGTAAAAACCTCGGAACCCTGTTGCTGGGAAGCAAGACCGGCGCCGACTACTACGCGGCGCGAGAGGGAAGCCCCGCCGTGTACGCGATCGATGAATCGTCTTATAACCAACTCAACAAACAGTTGAGTGATTTTCTTGAAGAGGGAAAAAAGGCGAATCCCGCCGCGAGCGGAGCGAAAAAGTAAAGCCCTCTCTTGAGTATCGGCGTCCTTTCTGTTAACCGTTTCCTATGGTTGTGCAATGAACTTCCCTGTTGATCTAAAAGAAAGATGGGGCGGCAGGCGCTACAACTCCTTCAACCACGTCCTCAAAGAAACCTTCCATAGCCGGGTTGACAAGCTCAGCCTCAGAATGGATTTCACCTGTCCCAATCGGGACGGAACCGTAACCGTGGGTGGATGCATTTACTGCAACAACGCAAGCCACACCCCCCGAGGATACCACCCGGGCATGTCCGTAAAAGAACAGATAGAGCAAGGAATGGCGGCCTTGAGGCAGCGCCGTGGGGCGACAAAATTCATTGCCTACTTCCAGAGCTACACCAACACCTATGGCCCCCTAAGTAAATTGGAGAGGCTTTATCGCGCGGCGCTTGACGTGCCGGGAGTGGTCGGGCTTTCCATCGCCACCCGCCCAGACTGCGTTGCCGACGATGTGCTGGATCTTATCGCGGACATCTCCCGCAGCGTCTACGTCTGGCTGGAGCTCGGACTCGAATCCATGCATGACAAAACCCTCCAGTGGGTGAATCGGGGACACGGGCTCAGAGAATTCCTCGACGCGGTCGAGCGAAGCAAGGCGCGGGGACTCCGTCTCTGTGCCCACCTTATCCTCGGCTTTCCCTATGAGAGCCGCGGGGAGATGCTGCAAACCCCCATGCTGCTCAATCGCCTCGAAATCAATGGGGTCAAACTCCACAACCTGCATGTGATCAAGCACACGGTCCTTGAAAAAATATACCGCTCCGGCGCCTTTACCCTCCTCAGCCGTGAAGCCTATGTCTCTCTGCTCGTGGATTTTCTCGAGCGCCTCTCCCCGACGATTACAATTCACCGTCTTACCGGGGAGACCTATAGGGAATTGACCGTCGCCCCGGTCTGGTCTCTAAACAAGATCGCCACCCTGAACGCCATACAAAAGAAACTCGACGAGAGAGATAGCTGGCAGGGCAAGGTTTATCTCCGGAGAGCGCTCATGGAATCTCAACCGACGGACGTGGCCTCGCAGGAGCTAATGCCTTGAATGCCCATCTCGGCGTGATCCACTCCGTCCTGCCCGCGGTCGTGGATCTGCGGGTGACCGTTCCTGAAAGCCACCCTTCGACGCGTAATCTGGGATCGGAGCGGATGGGCTCCGGTACCCTCGTGGATGCCGAGGGCTATATCCTCACGGTCCATTACGTCACGGTGGGCGCGCAGTCGATAACGGTCACCTTGTCTGACGGCGAGCAGTTCCCCGGCGAGCTGGCGGCGCAGGACTCCGAAACGGGCCTGGCGCTGGTCAAGATCCCGGGCCGGCACCTCCCCTTCATTCAACCGGCGCCCCCAGATTCTCTGTCGCTCGGACAGCCCGCGCTGATCGTTGCCAGCAGCGGAGAGACAGGGAGGAGAGTGAGCGGCGGTTACGTTACCTCAATGGAAAGCTACGACGGCCACTGGGAGTACATGCTGGAGAAAACCATCCGTCTCACCGCCTTTAACCCTGGCTTCGGAGGCGGCACGCTGGCGGACTTCAGGGGGCGGATCACGGGGGTGGTTTCGTTGAATCTGAACGAGATCGGGAAATTTTCTCTCGCCATTCCGATAGAGTTCTATTTGCAAAACGAGCAGGAGCTAAAACAATATGGCCGGGTGCGGACCCGGCCTCAGAGGCCGTGGCTGGGTTTCTACCCCCAGGCATTGGCGGGCCATGTCGTGATTGCTGGAGTAGTCCCTGGGGGACCTGCGGAAAAGAGCGGCTTTCGAGAAGGGGATATTATTCTCAGGGTAGAAAAAAAGGAGGTCCGCTCTCGCCCTGAACTCTACCGCGAAATCTGGAAAAAGAAGCCGGGAGAACGGATCTCCTTTCGCATTCTAAGAGAAGAGGAATCCCTCAACCTGGAAGTGATCGGCGGAGACCGTTGGGATTTCTACCGCTCTTAATCTCTCCCTTATTTCTTTTCTTTCTTGCCCTTTTTCTTTTCTTCTTTTCCTACAACCTGGACAGCCTTAGCCGACGTATACGTTTCTGGTTCGTATGTGATATAGACCTTGTCACCTTCCCGCAGCTCTCTCAGAGAGATCTTTTCTCTCGCTATCTTTTCGATATAAGTTTGATCATCGATCCCTACGACATCCTCCCGCATCTTCCCTTTCCTCTCGTATTTAAAGGTGATCGTCCTCTGGCCGACGCTTGAGATCACTGCCTCGATGGCCTGAGTCTTTGCCTTTTTGGCTTTTTTCTCCTCCTGGGCCGAAAGGATATGGCTTCCTATCAGCAGGAAAAAGATAGCAAACAAAAAAATGGTCTTTTTGCGCATGTGCCCCTCCTCTTGTTATGGTCTGAGACCTGATATTTTTCCGACCAACAAATAGGTCCGAGTCTAGGTCTAAAGTCCTAGTCCTTAAACCATAACTGCAAGGTCCTTGTCAAGGACCTGAGAGGATGTTTCCGCAGCAAAGCGGTTTCTCAGGCTTGGGGTATGATGAACGAATAAATCTCTGGAAAGGGGTATTTGTATGAACTAATCAGGGAAGAGAAAAGATATGGGAAGAAAAGAAAACCCGGTTAGTCGCCCCCGCCTGCCTTCCGCACCTCTCCCTTGCCGACCACCTTGACAGAGAGGGCAGGCGTATAGGCATCAGGCTCGTACTTGATGACAACCTTATCCGTCTCCTTCAAGTCCTTCAGCTTAATCTTTGCTCCTTCTCTCTCGATATCGGTCTTATCATCGATGCCAACCACTTCCTCACGGATCTTCTCCTTCCGTTCATACTGGAAGGTAATGGTGCGCTGACCGACACTGCTGATAACGGCCTCTACGTCTTTGGCCTTTTTCGCCTTCTTTTCTTCCTGAGCCAGGGAAACACCGGTCAAGGCAAGCACGACCCCCAGGGTCAACAACAAACGCAGTCCGTGTATCATCGGTACTCCTTTCCTCTTCACGAAAACACTTACAGGATCTTTTTACCCCTAACACGGCGGGAAATAAATAGGAAAAAAGTCGTATTTTTTGGTCGTTTCCTGACGACGATCCCCCGTCGGAAAAGGGGGTTGAGAATTCTCCGAAAAGGCATTAAGTAGAAATTGCCATGCCGGCAAAAGAGCGGAAGAGCATCGTCACCTACCGCATTATCTACGGGGACACGGACCAGATGGGAGTGGCCTACTATGCCAACATCGCTTCAGGCTGGACCAAGCACGCCTGTGTGGACGAAAAAGGAGAAATCACAAGGATTCCGCCGGACTGGGAGGGCGCGTTAAAAGCTGTGGTCTCCAGTAAGGCCGTGTGACTCCCTTGATTTGTTTTCTTGCCGGAGTGAATCTGGTATGATTTTTGTTTACCGGAGCTGTCACCATGAAGGTCCAAGAGGGAAAAGAAAGCTCTGCCCCCCAAATTTCCTGGGAGAATATCCTCACCAGCCTCGAAGACGGCGTCATTGTCGTGGACCGGCACGGGAAAATATCTTTTTTCAACCAGGCGGCTGAGATACTTACCGACCTGCCCGCCTCTAAGGCCCTGCAACAGCCCTGCTCACGCCTGTTCAAGCGGAGCGGCTGGCTCATCGACATGATCAGAAAAAGCCAACCCCCGCAACAGAGCAGCACGCGAGGGGAAGGGGATTTTGTCACTCAATGGGGACATCGAGTCCCCGTCAGCATGACCGTTTCTCCCCTTCAGGATCAATACGGCCGCTCTTTGGGCAGCATCCTGCTGCTGCACGATCTGACCCGCCGCAAAGAGATGGAAGAAGACCTGAAGCGGGCCGATCGCTTGGCGATGTTGGGCACGCTTGCGGCAGGATTGGCGCACGAGATCAAGAACCCGCTGGGAGGAATCAAGGGAGCGGCGCAACTGCTGCGGCGCGAGACAGACCGGATTCCTTCGATCGCCCAGTACACGGATATCATGATTCGCGAGGTAGATCGGGTGAACCTCCTTATCGAGCAGCTCCTGGACCTCTCCCGCCCGGCGAAGCTCGACTTGGTTTCCCTGAATATCCACGAGCTCTTGAACGATGTCCTGCTTTTGGAAAGACAGACCGTTCAGGAGCACCAGGTGGTGGTGAAGCAAAACTACGATCCGAGCCTGCCACCCATCCGGGGGGACCGGGGGCAACTCACCCAGGTCTTTCTAAATCTAATCAGGAACGCCCTCCAAGCCATGAACGGTCGGGGATGCCTGACCCTTACCACCAGGATAGAGACCGACTTCCACATCCGAGAGCCCGGCAGGGGGCGGGAAAATTTTATCTGGGTGGACGTCGAAGACGACGGGCCCGGGATCAGGGAGGAGGATCTCCCGCATATCTTCTCTCCCTTCTATACGACCAAGACCAACGGGACAGGACTGGGACTGGCGATTTGCTATCGGATCATCAAGGAGCACGGCGGCCTCATCCGGGTGGAGAGCCGCAAGGGCAAAGGAGCAAGTTTTAAAGTCTCGCTGCCCGTGGCCGACTGAGGACTTAGATACGTTGCTCGCGTTCGTGGCTCGTGTTAGCAAACGAGCACGATAACCGAGCACGAGCACGGTTTTAACGAATATGGAACAGGGAAAAATCCTAATCGCTGAGGACGAAGAGTCGTTGCGCTGGGTCCTGAAGAAAGCCCTCGAAGACGAAGGCTATTGGGTTCAGACCGCGGCCACGGGCGAAGCGGCCCGCGAATACTTAGGCGGGATTCGCTTCGATGTCACTCTCATGGACATCAAGCTCCCGGATGTCGACGGGCTGACCCTGCTCAAGGAGACCAAGGAAGCCGGCATCGATACCTCAATGATCCTCATGACCGCCCAAAGCACCATGCGCAACGCCATCGAGGCGATGAAAAACGGGGCCTATGATTACGTCACCAAGCCCTTTGACCTGGAGGAGGTCCTGGTCCTGGTGCGACGAGCGTTGGAGAGCCGGAGGCTGGGCCAAGACTTCCGCGCGCTCAAGGAAGAGGTCAAAAAGAGATTCGAGCCCGGGGTCAGCATGATCGGAAACAGCCCGGCGATGCAAAAGGTTTATAAGACCATCGGGCAGGTAGTGAACTCCGACGCAACGATCCTGATCCAGGGGGAAAGCGGCACGGGCAAAGAGCTCGTGGCTAAGACTATCCATTATAACTCGCCCCGCTGGAACAGGCCCTTTATCGCAGTCCACTGCGCCGCGGTCCCGAGAGAGCTTCTGGAGAGCGAGCTGTTCGGCCACGAGAGGGGCTCGTTTACCGGAGCCCTCGAACGTAGAATCGGTAAGTTCGAGCTTGCCGAAGGTGGAACGCTTTTCCTCGACGAGGTTGGCGACATTCCTCTGGACGTCCAAACAAAACTGCTACGGGTGCTGCAGGAGCGTGAGTTCGGTCGCGTAGGAGGAAAGGAAATCCTTAAGGCCGATGTCCGGATCCTGGCCGCCACGAACCAACATTTGGAAAGGGCGGTAAGAGAAAAACGCTTTCGCGAGGATCTCTACTTCCGCCTGAAAGTCATCCCGATTCACCTACCCCCGTTGAGAGAGCGCAGAGGGGATATCCCGCTGTTGGTTGGCTACTTTATTGAAAAGATCAATCGGGAAATGGGGACGCAAGTCTCCGGCGCCTCGCCGGAGACCTTGAGGCTTTTGGAAGAACACTCCTGGCAAGGCAACGTTCGAGAGCTTGAGAACACGTTGATACGGGCCGCGGTCCTCTCTCCTGGACCGATTCTGTTCCCGAGCGATTTCACCCTTCAAAGCCGGCAAGGAGAAGGCTTATCCGATATCGACAGCTTATCGCTTGAAGAGATCATTCGCCACAAGCTGGAGGACTATTTCAATAGGACAAAGGGAGTGGATGTGGACAATTTGTACAGCCTGGTGGTGGAAAGGGTGGAGCGGCCTTTAATCGATCTGACGCTGAAAAAGACCCACGGCAATCAGATCAAGGCAGCCCAAATCCTGGGCATCAACCGCAACACCCTGCGCAAGAAGATCGCTGATCTTTCTATCAAACTCAAGAAGGACAATGAGTAACGCACTCGGCTTCCATCCCGGGCCGCTCCTTCCCTCTCCTCTCTATGCAATCCTCGATCCCAGTCAGACCAAAGGGCGTCCTTTGTCCTCCATCCTGCGCGAGCTGCTGAACGGAGGAATCAGAATAATCCAACTCAGGGTCAAAGAGGTGGCCACAAATGAACTTTTCACGCTGGGCCGGGAAGCCAGACAGCTTACCCGGACGGCAGGTTGCCTTATGATTGTCAATGACCGGGTTGACATCGCCCTGGCCGCTCAAGCCGACGGTGTCCACTTGGGTCAGGAAGATCTTCCTTTAGACGTCGCCAGAAAATTGCTGGGACGGGAAAAGATCATCGGAATCTCGACCCATGATTTGGCGCAGGCCCGGCAGGCCGAGCGAGGAGGAGCCGACTACATCGGCTTCGGACCGATCTTCGGGACATCCACTAAAGATACCGGCTATGGCCCGCGCGGGCCGGCCATGCTGCGAGAGATTCATAAGGCCGTCAAAATTCCTATCGTCGCCATCGGCGGGATCAATGAGAAAAATATCACCCAAGTCTGGCAGGCCGGGGCGGATGCTGCCGCCATTATCAGCGATCTCCTGGGAGCGGAGGATGTGGCGGGGAAAGTAAGAAGAATCCTGTCTCTCTACCCACCGCAGCCATAACGTGATTGTTCCGAGCATACACGGCGGGACATTGGTATTCTTTTCTGCACAGTGGTACTCTTGGATGTAGCTCGGAGGTGACCATGAACAAGTTAACCGTCACAATCCCAGATGACCGCCTCTCAAAACTACAAGAGATCGCAGCTCGGTTCCGGATAACCCCGGAGGATCTCGTCCGCGTTAGCATCGACGAACTGCTCGCCCGCCCCGAAGAAGATTTCCGGCAAGCAGCCGAATACGTACTCAATAAGAACTCGGAACTTTATCGCCGACTAGCCTAGTGCGCTACCTCGCTCTCAACGAAGTTCTAGAGCTTTATCGCCGAATCATGGGACAGACCGGGGGGCTTGTGGGCATCCGTGACCTAAATGCCCTTGAGTCGGCTCTAGGGCTCACGTAGTAGAAAAACCTGCGTAAAGACCCGCCAGCCAGTGCCGGCAAGGTAAGAAGGATCCTATCCCTATCGAGAAGAGGTTGTTAACGCCGCGCATGTACGGGGACCGAAGTGGCGTAAGGCTCAAGCCCTACTTCCGCTTGACTTCGTAGGGATACCCGAGCTTCTTTTCCGCGCATAAACCCTACGGTTCATACGCATCTATGGCCTCGTGACGGAGCTTTAGTGTTAGCCAAGTGCCCTGGTGCGGTGTATACTCAGGTTTAGCTATGGCTACGCACAGACAAGTGATTGACCGTCGGGGCAGAACTTGGACCGTCTCGAAAGTGGGATGGGACGAAGCAGCGGAAGAAGACTTTCGATTCTGGTACGATGGGCTTACCCCGGAGGAACGTGTTGAGGCAGTTGGTGACGCTCTTGAAGGATGCCTGAAGACGCGGGGGGTCCATGCCGTTCCAAGACTACGAAGAGTTCATCGCCGCATTGAATGCCCATGGGGTGAGATACCTGGTGGTCGGCGCCGGTAAGCGCCACAAGTAGTCGCTTCTGCCCCCTACCCCTCCTCCGCCTCCTCGTAAGCGATTTCTTCACGGGCGGCGAGGTCTTCGAAGCGGGTGTATTCCTTGAAGAAGGCCAGGCGGACGCTCCCGATGGGGCCGTTTCGCTGCTTGGATACGATGATCTCGGCGACATTAGGCTCATCGGTGTTCTCGTTGTAAACCACTTCCCGGTAAACGAACGCAATGACATCCGCATCCTGCTCGATAGCGCCGGACTCACGCAAGTCCGCCAGAATCGGCTTTGGCGGCTTGCGGCTCTCGACCTGACGATTGAGCTGTGAGATACCGATCACGGGGACATTGAGCTCCTTGGCCAGGGCCTTAAGAGAACGGGAAATTTCAGAAATCTCCTGCTCGCGGTTCCCGGCGGTGCCCATCCCGCGCATCAACTGCAGGTAGTCAACAACGATGAGTCCCACCTTCTTTTCCCGGTCTCGGACCAAACGCCGCGCCTTGGCCCGAACTTCCAGAACAGAGATCGCCGGGGTGTCATCTATATAAATAGGGGCTTCAGCCAGCCTTCCCGCAGCCATCACCAGCTTGGGAAAATCGCGTTCGCCCAGATAGCCCGCCCGAACCTTGGAATTGTCCACCCGGGCCTCGGAGCACAACATCCTGAGAACCAACTGCTCCTTGGCCATCTCAAGAGAAAAAACAGCCACGCCGATCCCCGCATTCAAGGCTGCGTTGGTCGCGATGTTAAGACAAATAGCGGTCTTACCCATGCTGGGACGCCCCGCCACCACGATCAGGTCCGAGGGCTGGAGGCCAGCGGTGAGCTCATCCAGATCTTTAAATCCGGTCGGCACCCCGGTGACCATTTCCTTGCGCTCGTAGAGCCTCTCGACTGTCTTGATGGAATCCTTGATAATGTCTCCGACCATCACGAAAGAGGACTTGATCTTCTTTTCCGAGATGTCAAAGATGACCTTTTCTGCCGTGTCGAGAAACTCATCAACGTTGCCCTGCTCTTCAAACCCGCGGCCGGCAATCTCCGTGGCCGCGCTGATGAGATGGCGCAGGACCGCCTTTTCGCGCACGATGCGGGCGTAGTGACCGATATTCGCGGCGGTGGGAACCAGATCGGCAAGGGAGGCGAGATAGGCGGTCCCTCCCACAGCCTCCAGCTCGCCCCTCGCCTTCAAAAAATCGCTCAACGTAATGAGATCAACCGGCTCGTTGCGATCGGAGAGCCCGATCATGGCGCGAAAGACTTTGCGGTGGGATTCCCGGTAGAAGTCCTCGGGGGTGAGAAGCTCCAGGACGCGATTGATGGCCTCGTTCTCAAGCAGGATGCCGCCGAGGACCGATGCTTCCGCCTCCAGGTTTTGGGGCGGGACCTTGCGGAGATTATCGTCCAGGGTTGCCATAAAGCAGTTTTTAGTTTTGAGTTCTGAAGTATGAGTTCTTTGAACTCGCGACTCGTTACTCGAAACTCTAAACTTTATTTTTTAAAAAGCAAGAAAAATTTTCGCCTGTTGGAAAATTTTTGAAAAGGATTAACGGTCGCAGGGATGAAGGGTTACAGGGACCGAGATTCGTAGCCCTTTAACCCTTCGACTCTTTAACCCTGAAACCCTTCCAGGCGTGTCACCAGCTCGCGGAGTTGCCTCTTCAGACGCTCGGGGAGACGGTCGCCGAACTGGGCGAAGAATTTCTCGATGTCCGGCACCTCGGCCTTCCAGGCAGCGAGATCGACCCTGAGCAGCTCCTTAATATTCTCCGACGGCAGGTTGAGACCTGCGAGATCCAGGTCGCCTTCGCCGGGCAGATAGCCAATCGGGGTTTTCCGGGCGCCCGCCTTGCCTTCAAGGCGTTCGCACATCCATTTAAGTACACGGCTGTTCTCGCCAAATCCTGGCCACAACCATTTACCTTCTGGGCTTTTACGGAACCAGTTCACATAGAATACGCGCGGGGCTTTGCCGCCCAGTTTATCCCCCATATCAAACCAATGCTGGAAGTAGTCCGCCATGTTGTAGCCGCAAAAAGGCGCCATGGCGATCGGATCCCGCCTGAGCACGCCGACTTGACCGATGATGGCCGCAGTCGTTTCAGAGGCCGCCGTTGCCCCGAGAAAGACTCCGTGATCCCAGCCGAATGCCTCGGTTACCAACGGCACCACGTTCGAGCGCCGACCGCCGAAGACGAAGATGTCTATCGGGACCCCTTCAGGCTTTTCCCAGTCGCTGCAGATGACCGGACACTGGACAGCCGGGGTAGTGAAGCGGGCATTCGGATGGGCTGCGGGCCCTTCCTGGTCAGGGGACCAATCATGACCTCTCCAGTCAATAGCATGGGCCGGCGGAGCTCCGTCCATCCCCTCCCACCAGACATCGCCGCTGTCGGTTAAAGCGCAGTTCGTAAAGATGACGTTCTTTTTTAGCGACTCCATCGCCATCGGGTTCGATTGATACGAGGTGCCCGGGGCCACGCCGAAGAGGCCGCTCTCGGGATTTATGGCGCGGAGCCGCCCGTCAGGCCCGATCTTCATCCAGGCTATGTCTTCACCGATGCATTCAGTTTTCCACCCCGCGATGGTGGGGACGAGCATCGCCAGGTTGGTCTTGCCACAAGCCGAGGGGAAAGCGGCGGCGATGTGATATTGCCTTCCCGCAGGATTCGTTAGCCGCATGATCAGCATGTGCTCTGCCAGCCAGCCTTCGCGCCGGGCAACGGCAGAGGCGATACGTAACGCGAGACATTTCTTTCCCAGCAGGGCGTTGCCGCCGTAGCCGGAGCCAAAAGACCAGATCAAGTTCTCTTGCGGGAAATGGCTGATATACTTCCTTGCCATCGGGGCGCAGGGCCAGGAGACATCCTTTTGCCCTTCTGGCAGGGGCAGGCCGACAGAGTGCAGGCAGGGAATGAAATCGCCTTCCTGTCCCAGGGCTTCGATCACTTTGGTCCCCACGCGCGTCATAATGTGCATGTTGCAGACGACGTAGGCGCTATCGGTGATCTCCACGCCAATTTTGGCAATGGGGGAACCGATGGGACCCATGGAAAAAGGGATAACGTACATCGTGCGGCCGACCATGCAGTCCCGGTAGAGGGCCCTCATCGTCCGCTTGAGCTCGTCAGGGGCAATCCAATTATTCGTGGGACCAGCTTCTTCCTTGGCCGGGGTGGCAATATAGGTGCGCTCCTCGGTCCTGGCCACATCGCTGGGATCGGAACGGAACAGGAAGGAGTTCGGACGTTGCTTAAGCGGGACGGCCCCTCCGCTCATGACCATTTGAGCCATTAAACGATCATATTCTTCCTTGCCTCCGTCGCACCAATAGATCGCGTCAGGCCGACATAAACCGGTCACTTCCCTAACCCAACTATTGAGTTTCTCGTTTTCTACAGCATAAGCCATAAAAAAAATTCATATGCGAAATTTTGCCCGAAATCAATGTCCGGGAGGAATCAGAGCGTGCCGGACTGGCCGGGCGAGGTGAGGATCCGGGCAGCCTGATCCAATGCCTTATGGCTTCCCATAAGCACCAGGATATCGCCAGCCGCTAGCAGAAAATCAGCCCCCGGGTTGGGGATCGATTGACCTTCCCGCACCACCGCGATCACCGTCGCGCCGCTGCGTGAACGGAGCTCAAGTCCCTCAAGGCTCTTTCCCACCGCCGGGGAGCCTTCCAGGATGAGGCAGGTGTCGGTGGTGGTCTCGGCCAGGAACTGGCTCAACTCATCCAGCCGTTTTCCCTGGAGATGTAGACCGCGTAGCGTACCGTAATGCTCCTTGCGGATCAGATCAACCTGGAGGCCGATCACGTTGCGCGGGATATGATACTGCTGCAACACGCGGGCAAATATCTCCACTGAAGTTTCGAACTCCTCCGGAATGACCTGATCCGCGCCCAGGCGATAGAGACGGTCGATCTCCGCCACATAGCGGGTGCGCACGACGAGACAGAGGTCGGCCCTTAAGCGGCGCGCCTGCGAGACCACGTGGGCAGTAGCCACAGGATCGGAAATAGCAACCACCAGAACCCGAGCCTGCTCTGCGCCGATTTTCTTCAGGACTTCCGGACGCGTCCCATCGCCAAAAACAATCGGCTCTCCGGCCCCCTGCGCCTGACGCACGAGATCCGGATCCATCTCCAAAATCCTGTAGGAAATACCAACCTCGCTCAGCACCCTGGCGAGGTTCTGCCCGTTCAGTCCGTAGCCGACGATAATGACGTGCCCTGTAATGATGCTCTCCGCCTCTTCTTCCCCTGCCGAGGACGCCAGACCCGATGGGGCCCGCAGCCCCACCTGTAGGCCAAAGGCAAGCCGATGGGCCCCTTGGATAAGAAAAGGTGTCGCAATCATGCTGAGGATGGAGGCTGCTAGAAAGGTTTGCTCGCCACTGGCGGTTAGCAGGCCGTAATCGCGTCCTGCCCTGGCGAGGATAAAAGAAAATTCCCCAATCTGCGCCAGGCTCAGGGCGAGCACCACGCCGAGCCTGACGGAGCGGTAAAGCATCGTAAAGACCAGGAGGACCACTGTGCCTTTGATCCCAACAATCAAGACAGAGTTCAGCACAGAGAACAAAAACTCCTGCGCCAGAAACCGGAGGTTGAGCAACATCCCGATCGAGATAAAAAAGATGCCACTGAAGGAATCTCTCAGCGGAAGAATATCGGCAACGATCTGATGACGGAATTCCGATTCCGAGATCACAAGGCCGGCAACGAAGGCCCCCAGGGCCAGGGAGAGACCCGCTTCGGAGGTCAGCCATGCCGTCCCCAGGCAGAGGAAGATGACAAAAAGGACAAAAAGCTCTCGGTTTCGCAATAGCGCCACCTGGCGTAAAATCCAGGGCAGCAGTCTACGCGCGGCCAACACAATCAGGCTGAGAAGCAAAACCGCCTTGAGGAGCGCCCAGCCGATGAGAAGCGAGGAGCCCCTGCCCGACTGACCGAGGACGGGGACCAGGAGTATCATGGGGACGATGCAGAGATCTTGAAAGAGGAGTATGCCAGCAGCCCACCTTCCCTGGGGCGCGTTGATCTCTCCCCGGTCGTTGTATATCCTCAGCACGATGGCAGTGCTGCTCAGGGAAACCAGAAAACCGTAGAAGATGGCGACCCCGAGCGGATAGCCGAGAGGAAAAGATACCCCCAAGACCACTAGCGTCGTGAGCAGGATCTGAAGGGTTCCGGCCCACAGGACGTGGCGACGGATCGGCAAGAGCTGCCCCAGCGAAAATTCGAGGCCGATAGTGAAAAGCAAAAGCACCACGCCGATCTCGGCCAGAGTCTCCACCTCCTGCACGCCGCGGATCCACTTAAGCCCGTTCGGACCCATGACCACCCCGGCCAGGAGAAAGCCGACGATGGCTGGCAGCCGTAACTTTTGAAAAACGAAGACGATAGAGACAGTCGCCGCGAGGACGATGAGGAGCTGCTTTAAGACGCCTAGATCAGACATGGGGTTCAGGCGGAAGGCAATAGGCAACAGTCTGTTGCCTCACGCCTATTGCCTGTTGGCTTTGTGTTCCGCGGTGACTACTGTGTGGATGCCGCCACGGACGTTGAAGTCGCCCACCACCGTCATCGATCGCGGACGGCAAGCGCGCACCAGATCGTCAAGGATGCGATTAATGACGTCTTCGTGAAAGGCCCCCTTCTCACGGAAGGACCAGAGGTAAAGCTTTAAGGACTTTAGCTCGATGCAGAGCCCATCCGGGACATAGCGAATTCGAATGGTGGCGAAGTCCGGCTGGCCGGTGCGGGGGCAGACGCACGTAAACTCGGGGCATTCCATGCTGATTTCATAATCCCTTTCAGGCCGGGGATTGGCAAAGGTCTCGACTTCTTCGCTTGGGACAGCGCTCATAAATTTATTCTAGCTCAATTACCGCCGGTTGCCAATTCAAACCATTCTTGACAAGTTGTCACGGCGATGATAAACGGGCTGGACATTGTGCGCTAATTTCTGTGAAGGAGTAAAAAGTGGCGAACATAAAAGAACCGCGTCCGGGTGAAAAAATGACTCCTCAAGAGGCCAAGGCCTATGTGGATCACCTTTACGCGAAACTGTATGCATCCTGGAAAAAGAAGATCCACAACGGCCCTTTCATGACCCAACTGCGGGAAGGAAAACTCCCGATGCCGGTGATCCGCCAGTTCTTCAAAAACTGGGGCCATTTTTCATTGGAAGTTAACGCCCTGAATGCCGTTTCTTACTACACCCATCTCCCTTTTTTCGTGCATAACTTCGATCTCCTGGGTCCGTTCTGCGCCAAGATTGCGGACGAATTGATCTCTCCCAAGCCTCCCGGTCACGTACTGGTGCTGCTGAAAACGGCCGAGGTGATGGGTCTCACTCCCAAGGAGGTTCTGGAAGATCCCTATCTGCCTGAGGCAAGAGCCATCAGCGACTTTTGCCATAAGATCTTTATTGACGGCTCCATCATAGAGCTGTGGGGCCTGCATGTTTTTGAGGAGTCTCTGGCCCACTGGTCTGGAGAGTGGTTCAAGGCATTGACCAAGCATTACAAGTTTACCAGGGAGCAGGCGGTCTATTTTTCCACACACGAAGAAGCTGACCTGGAGCCCCATGCCCTTGGACAAGGGGGCGAAGAGGCAATGGGCCACGGCGCTTTCAACCGCACAGTCCTGCAGCGCGCCTTGGAGGATGGCAAAGCGGAGTTCAGGGCTGGCTATTCGATGGAGTATTGCGCCCTCACTATGATTGATCTCCACGCCCAGATGAAACGCGCCGCCATGGAGAATCCTTATCCATAAGAGAACAGGCACAGGGTTTTCCGCTACCCTGTCACAGCCCCCTCGCAAGCCGACGAAACCAGCTTGGCGTACTTCGCCATCACCCCAGTTTTATAACGCGGCTTCGGAGGCTGCCAATTCCTGAGGCGGGAGCGGATCTCCCTTTCTGAAAGCTCGACCTGGAGACGGCGCTTTTTTATATCGAAGACAATCGTATCGCCGTCGCGCACCGCGGCGATCGGGCCGCCATTGGCTGCTTCAGGAGCGACGTGGCCGGCCATGAGACCGTGGGTGGCGCCGGAAAAACGGCCGTCTGTGAGTAGGGCAACGGAATCGCCCAGACCAGCCCCCACAAGGGCGGCGGTCACCGCAAGCATCTCCCGCATCCCCGGACCGCCTTTTGGTCCTTCGTAGCGGATAACAACAACGTCATTGGCTTTGATCTTGCCCTGTTGCACCGCCTTGAAAGCATCCTCCTCACGGTTAAAGACGCGCGCCGGACCTTCGTGCGTCATCCTTTCGTGGCCCGCAACCTTAACCACGCATCCCTCCGGTGCCAGGTTCCCTTTCAAGATCACCAGCCCTCCGGTCGGTTTAAGCGGATTTGAAAGCGGCCGCACCACTTCCTGACCCGGAGTCTCTTTAACCGTTTGCGCCTCCTCGCCGATGTTCTTGCCGGTGACGGTCATAGCATCGGCATGAACCAGCCCGGCATCAAGCAATCGCTTGGCGACGAGCTGAATCCCGCCGGCTTTGTAGAGATCGTTGGCAACAAAACGGCCTCCCGGCTTGAGATCGGCGATAAGCGGCGTGCGCGAGCTTATACGATCAAAATCGTCGATCTTCAATTTGACTCCTGCCTCACGTGCGATCGCCAGCAGGTGCAATACCGCGTTGGTGGAGCCGCCGGTCGCAGCGACAGCCGCTATGGCGTTTTCTACCGCTTTCCGGGTAAGGATTTGCAAAGGGCGGAGGTCGCGGCGCAGAAGCTCCATCACGAGCTTTCCCGCGTTGAAGGCGGCCTCGTCCTTCTCATTGACAGTGGCGGGGATGCCGTTGCTCCCCAGCGGCGAAATGCCGAGGAACTCCAATACCGTGGACATGGTGTTGGCGGTGAACTGCCCGCCGCACGCGCCCGCGCCGGGGCAGGCAGTGTCTTCGATGGCCTTGAGCTCTGCGGCGCTGATCTTGCCGCGGCCGTATGCGCCTACCGCCTCAAACACGTCCTGAATGGTCAGGTCTCGGCCTGCGAGATGGCCGGGAGCAATAGAGCCGCCATAGAGCGCCAGGCCAGGGATATTCAGTCTGGCTAGAGCCATCACTACGCCCGGGTTGGTCTTGTCACAGCCTGAGATGCACACCATCGCGTCGAAGTGATTGCCGCGGGCGACGAGTTCAATAGAGTCAGCGATCACCTCGCGGCTGACGAGCGAACACTTCATCCCCTCCGCGCCCATGCTGATGCCGTCGGAAATGGAGACGGTGTTGAATTCCATCGGCGTGCCCCCCGCCACCCGGATGCCCTCCTTCACTTTCGCCGCTAGGCGCCGCAGGTGAAAATTGCACGGCCCGATCTCGATCCAGGTATTGGCGACTCCGACGATCGGGCGAGACAGCTCTTCGTCCGTAAAGCCCGCCGCCTTGAGCATCGCCCGCGATGGCGCCCGCTCCGGCCCGTCTGTGATGACACTGCTACGTTTCTTGAGATTCTCTGCCATGATTTACCTCTTTAGACTGTCGCCTATTGCCTCGCGCCTGTTGCCTGCTGTTATCTTAACTTAACTATGCCGCCGTTCTTTTTGCAAGCCACGAGCCCGACTCTATCAGACCCAGGCTGCTGACAAGGTTAAAAAGCCAGCCTATAAGCGGCTTAAAAACGGGTCGGCCAGCATTCTGTCTGGCGAAAGGGAACTCCCTATGGCGCGAATCTCGCTCAAGGTCGACGGCAAGACACGCACAAACCGGGACGGCTGGTTTTTTGCGCAATTGAGGTATCTTAAGAGGTCATTAAGTCCTTCAGCGCCGGGGTCGCCACCGGAATTGAATTTGAAAGGAATTTCATTTCCTACTGGAGGCGGCGCTTCTGGGACGCAGGTCAAGGTCAAGAAGGCTTAGGAGTAGGAATTCGGGCGCACAGAAGGGGAGACAGCAACAAAAAAACTAGCCCGTCCCTTTTTGTCCCACTCCCTGCCCCCGAATCACCAGCAATTTTACCAACTCACCGATATCATCGATCTTCTCTAAATTGTAGACAGTATCAACGATCTGCCTCATCTGTTGCTCCCCCATGAACTTCCCCGCCATGCTGCAGAATTTCTCCTCGACGTCAGCGTCGGTCATAGGATTCATAGGATGCCCCTTAGGCTGGAGAACCTCACAGCGATATTTTTGGCCATTCTTGGTGGTGACTTCTGTGATACCTGCTGAGCTGAAGTTCTCTAGCTTAGGATCCGATTCTACGACGATCTTATCTAACAACTCACGGACCCTGGGATCTCGCAGCTTCTCGTCTGAGAACTGCTCAGGTCCTACGGCTCGATCCAGGATTGCAACCGCGGTCGTATAATAACAACTGTGGTCTGCTGTATACCTATTGTTGGGATATCGACGTATTGCCGGATCGGCCAGTCCGTAGGTATACGAATTTGTCTTAATCCTGATCTCCGCTACATCTTCAGGTCTTATGTTGTGTTCTTTTACCAAGGTTAAAGTTGCTTCTAGAGAACCTTGCAGATCTCCGTCGGCGGCAAATCTCTTGATCCACGTATAGAGGATTGTCCACTCTTTTCTCGACTGCCTCAACTTGTCCAAGTCCATTTCTCCCCCCGCCACAACCTCAGCAAGGCCGTGATGCCCCTCAAACACATTGAGCGGACCCTTAAAACCTTTCTGTGCCAATAAGGCGCCAAGGATGCCGCCATAGGCCCCATACGCAGACCTCAGATTTCTGGTCGCGTGCGGCGAATGCAAGATGCGAGGCTCCAGTGTGAAGCACCCCGCGATAGCAAGAGCATTGGCCATTTGCCCCTCGCTCAGTCCAAGGAGCCTACCTGCCATTAACGCCATTATGCAAGGGGGTCCCATCGTCTCGGTCGTCCACCCTCGTCTCTGTAGGACGCCATGGTTCCCTCCCGTAGAATCATAGACTTTATTCAAGAGTTCGTAGGCTAAAACGACCGCTGTTATGACCTCCGGACCACTAGTGTGCTGCCGCTCACCCACAGCTAAGATTGGGGGAATCAACTCACAGTGGTGCCCGAGAAGGATGCGCCCCTCCCTCGTGAGGAAGCATCGATCTATATAGTCGAGGTAGCGGACCATAGCGCCATTGGCCAGAGTGGCATACAGACAAGAGGTCTTGAGACCGCTGACGAAAACCGTTGATTCGGCCGGACCGTTCATCTCCTTAATCAGACTCTGAATGATCTGGCTTGGCTCACTTAGAAAGCCACCAAAGCCGATACCCACGGTATCCAGCACCGAACGCTTGACTTGATGAACCACCTCTGGCGGAAGCTCACGGAAGGTTAACCCTTTGGCCTCCGTTGCTAATTGCTCAGCTATGGTCCTCGCCATTTCCAATTTCCTTTCTTTCGCCGTCGCTCCGCCACAAACAATTTCTTTCTCCTTCATTTATCCGCTTTCGGAAAACCGAAGGCTGCAAATATCTTATCCATGTATTCCTGATATCTGGTGTAATGGTTCCAGTCTACTACAGATAGCTTCTTCCCCCGGGTCATCTGCTCTGTCACCGAGCCCGAGGTAAACACCGACGCCCTAAGGGGCTCGTATTTATCTAGTATCTCCTGACCCTCAGGAGACGCGAGAAACTCCAAAAATAAGAGAGCGGCATGGGGGTGATCCGCTGGATTGAGGACCCCACTGGCCTGGTCAATAATCCTGGTTGGGACAGGCTCAACGAGCTTGTAGCTAAGGCTTCTTGTCGGGTCCTTGTCCATAGCCCTCTTAACCCCACCGGGACTGCCACCCAAGTAGAGCGAATGCTCTCCGGCAAGCATGGCGGTAGTAATTCTGCGGCTACCGCTACCCCACACGGGCTGCTGGGCGGCTAGCTTCCGGGCGAAATCCAATGTTCTTTCCAGACCCCAGGCGGGCACCAGGCTGGCTATCGCCGTGGACTGAAGCTCCAAGACGAATTTCTTTCCCTTAAACTCAGGCCTCAGAAAACCCTCCCACTGAGCCGGGACCTTATCATCGGAAATAAGTTTCTTGTTATAAGACACCACTGTTATGGAGCTTGTAACGCTTACGATGTTTTTCTCAAAGGGGTGTATCATCCCAGGATGGATTTTAAGCACCCCATGCTTGGCCATCTCCAAAATGTCATGCTTCATCAGATAAGGTATATGCTCACTGGCCAATTCGCGGGATATATGGGTGATGTCCCAGCCCTTAGCCTGTCCTGACTTTATCTCCAAGACAGCCCTCTGCTGAGCGGCCGCGCCCTGGACCACCTCAACACGGATATCAGTCATAAAAGGATACCTTTGCTTAAATGCATTAATCAGCGGCTTCAAAGTCTGGGTTTCAAAGCCGGTCATCACCCTGAGTTTTCCCTCCTTCTTTGCCATGGCCACAATCTCGTCGTGGGTGGTAAAAAAGATGTACCCCTTAGCCTCAGCCTCCTTCTTGGCTTGCACCAGAGTAGGACTAGCTGCAACCGCATGCGTGGGAGCCAACATGAATAATAAAAAAAGTGTGAAGGAACCAACGATTTTGTTAAGAACTGAAATCATCATGGCCCGCCTCCTTTGGTCTGTTTCTTATCGCGGCGCTTAAGCTTCCAATAGACCACCTCCGATTGGGCTGTCAACCCTAGGCAGTATTGCAAAAGGCACGGGGGCAGGCGGAGAGTTATTTGATAGTACTTTAGCCAGAACGGGAACACAGATTTGGCAAGGAACCGGGTATTGACAGGAGTAAAAAGCCAGCCTATAAGCACTTCAAAAGCGGCTCGGCCAGGGAACCCTGGTCGACAAAAAAAAGGGGCTCCCTATGGCGCGAATCTCGCTCAATGTCAACGGCAAGACACGGGTCGTCAACACAGACCCCGGCAGCATGCTCCTCTATGTCCTACGCGACGACCTGGGGTTAAAGGGTGCGAAGTTTGGCTGCGGCCTAGCGCAGTGCGGGGCATGCACGGTCATCATGGATGGGAAAACGATTCGTTCCTGCAGCACTCCGGTGAGTGTGGCACAAAACCGGAACATTATCACCCTGGAGGGAATAGGTAGCGTTGCGCGTCCTCATCCGCTGCAAAAAGCGTTTATCGAAGAGCAGGCGGGACAGTGCGGCTATTGCCTCAACGGCATGATCATGGCTGCCAAGGTTTTGCTCGATAAAACCCCCAACCCAACGGAGACCGAGATCAAAAAGGCTCTGGTCGCCAACCTATGCCGCTGCGGCAGTCACCCGCGGATCGTCCGCGCGGTCAAGCGGGCCGCCACTATGAAAGCCTAAATAAATAAGGAGGAGCAAGATGCGCGACAGATCACTCTCCCGCAGACAGTTTCTCAAGGGCACGGGCGCGCTGATCGTAAGCTTCAGCTTTTCGAGGCCCGCATCTAAGGCCCTGGCTCAGTCCAAAACCCCATTCGGCATCGAGCCGGATCCGAAGTCGCTGAACTCCTGGCTGGCAATTGCCCGGGACGGAAGCGTCACGGTATTCACCAGCAAAGTAGAGCTCGGCACCGGCATTGAGACCGCCCTGGCGCAGATCGTGGCGGAGGAGCTGGATGTGCCGTTCAAGCGGATCAAGATGGACTTAGGAGACACGGCGAAGACGGTCGATCAGTCCTCTACCACCGGCAGCAGAACCGTTGAAAGCGCAGGGCCGCAATTGAGGCAGGCGGCCGCAGCAGCGCGGCAGGCGCTCATGAACCTCGCCTCGAAGCCCCTGGGAGCGCCCGTGGAGAGGCTCACGGTCGAGGACGGCGTGGTGAGCGTTATCGGAAATCCTTCCAAGAGTATCTCCTACGCCAAACTCATCGGGGGCAAGCGATTCAACGTCGCGATCTCTGCCAGCGGGAGCGGCAGGCAGATGAAATTAGCTCCTGAGGTCCGGGCCAAGGACCCCAAACAGTACAAGATCGTCGGCGCCTCCATGCCCCGCATGGATCTGCCGCCGAAGGTGATGGGGAGGTTCAGCTACACACAGGACGTGAAAGTTCCGGGGATGCTCCATGGCCGTGTGGTCCGCCCGCCGGTGGTAACCTCGAAGCCGCTGAGCGTTGACGAGGATTCCGTCAAACAAATCCCCGGCATCGTGAAGGTTGTCCAAGAGGGCAGCCTCGTCGGCGTCGTCGCAAAGACCGAATGGGCCGCTATCCAAGCCGCCAAGGCTCTTAAGGTGACATGGTCCGAGCCAGCCACCAAGCTTCCCGCCAACCCGGACGAGCTGTACGCGCTCCTGAAAAACACAAAGAGCCTCAGAGATCAGGTCATAGCCGAGAAAGGCAATCCGGCCGCCGCTCTCTCTCAAGCGGGCAAGACTTTCGAAGCAATCTATCACTGGCCCTTCCAGTTGCACGGCATGATCGGCCCCTCGTGCGCCGTCGCCGACGTCCGCAAGGATCGGGTGACCATCTGGACTGGGACACAAGGGCCTTTCAGGACGCGGAAGGCGATCGCCGAGCTGCTGGGGTTTCCTGAAGAGAACATCCGGGTCATTTACGCGGAGGGCTCAGGCTGCTATGGCCGGCTAAGTCCAGACGACGTGCCGGAGGATGCGGTGGTGCTCTCCCGCGCAGTCGGCAGGCCCGTGCGCGTTCAATGGATGCGGGAGGACGAGCACGGCTGGGAGCCCAAAGGGCCGGCACAACTGATGCTCGCGCGGGCGGGCGTCGATGCCCAAGGCAAAGTGGTCGCGTGGGACTTCACGGACCGGAGCTTCGTCAGGACCGCAGCGGAGGGGATTCCTCTCCTGGCGTCCAGGCAGGTCGGCCTTAAACCGAAAAGGGAAGGAACCGCGAATGGTACTCAAGGTGGCGGGGAGGTTTATGCTTTCGAGAATCAGAAGGTGGGGAACGCGCTGATCCCATGGATGCATCCCGATGAGACGCCTCTTAGGACCTGCAACCTGCGCGCCCCCGGGCAACCGGCCCGCTCCTTCGCCAGCGAGTCCTTTATGGACGAGATCGCCTCGGAGCTAAAAGTCGATCCGGTGCAGTTCCGGCTCCGCTATCTGACCAACAAGAGAGCAACAGAGACTCTCCTCGCCGCGGCCAAAAAGGCCCAATGGCAAGAGCGGCCATCGCCCGCGCCGGCCTCCAGTGGCTCTACAGCCAAGGGAAGAGGCATAGCGCTGACGCATCGAACCGGAACCTTTGTCGCCATCGTCGCAGAGGTAGAGGTGGACAAATTGAGCGGAAATGTTCGGGTCAACCGGATAACTGTTGCCCACGACTGCGGCCTCATCGTCAATCCAAACGGAGTACAAGCCCAGATCGAGGGAAATGCCATTCAAGGAGTAAGCCGGGTGTTAATGGAAGAAGTGCAATTCGATTCATCCGGGATGAAGAACGTCGACTGGAAAAGCTACCCGATCCTGACCTTCCCGGATGTTCCCGACATCGAGATCGTGCTGCTGAACCGTCCTGAGATGCGGGCGCAGGGCGCGGGGGAGGCGTCACTCGGCCCCGTCCCAGGCGCGGTCGCCAATGCCATTTTCGACGCGACGGGGGTGCGCCTGCGCGAGGCCCCTTTCACTCCGAGCCGCGTCTTAGCAGCCCTTAAAGCCGTCCCGGCCTAGCAGGGCTCGATCATCGCTGCGCAGCCCTAGCCCCTTTTAGCTTCACGCTTCACGGGCGGCTTCGCCAGAAACATGCAGAGCGTCGACAAAAAACCGACAAAGGCGAAGAAGGTAAAGGGAATCGTATAGCTTTTCGTTAGATCATAGAAAAACCCGGCAATGATCGGTCCCATAAACGTCCCGACCGTTGTGACGGAGCGGCTCATTCCATGGATGCTCGCGAAGTATCGGGTCCCGAAGTAGTCGGCGCGGATGGGCTCCTGAAGAGCAGCGAGACCGCCGTAGGCGAGAGAATAGATCACCATAAATGGCGTAAACAGGTAAGGATGGGCAGTCCAGCCCATGAGAAACACGGAGAAGCTGAGTGAAATAAGCAACCCCATAATGAGTCGCCGCTTATTGAGCAAGTCTCCCAGCCAGCCCATTCCCAGACGAGCAGGGGCGCTGATGAGCGCAGAAACGCCGAGGAGAACGCTGGCTGCCTCCGTGCTCAACCCACGGTCCACGAGAAGGATCACAAAATGCACTGAAACGCCCTCGGTGACCATTTGACGCAGCGCCATGGCCATAGAAAGCATCCAAAAGGAGGCCGTCCTCATCGCCTCTCCCACAGTGAACTGCGGCTCGGATGCCATGCGCCGTTCTGACGCGACGTTCACCTCCGGGCCTGGAGCTTCACTAAGCGCGATTTGGTGACGCTCGTAGGCTCGAACAATCAGGGACGCCAAGGGAAGGCCCACTGCCAACAGGATGAAAGCCGAAGCCACGGCCGCGGTTCTCCAGCCCCACAGGCCGATCATCCAACCCACCACGCCCACGAGAGGGCCGGACAATCCCGGACCCATCCGAAAGATTCCGAAGGCCAAGCTTCTTCTTGCGCGGAATAGATTCGCTACGACCACACTGAGCGGCATGTTGTAACCCAGGCTCGAGCCCAAAACGACTCCCAGAATCAGGACTGCATAAAGCATGGGCAATGAATGAACCAGGCTCAGGGAAAAAAAGCCTAATGCGCAAAGGATGATACCGATGAACATCATCCTCGGAGGGCCGAGCCTGTCCGTAAGATAACCCTCGAGCGGACCCAAAACGCTGCCTTCCATTCTCGCAAGTGAGAAGGCACCTGAGATAGCCGTTCGGCTCCAGCCGAATTCCCGCTCAAAGGAAGGAAAGTAGGCGCCTATCCCGAAATAGCTAAGGCCCGTGTTGACGGCGTGCGCCACACTTGCAGCAATGACAATCCACCACCTTGGCTTCATTGAAAAAGGCATCAGGCGAGAGGCAACAGGCATCAGTTGAAACTCTTAAGATTTTTCCTAACTCCCGCCTATTGCCTGCTGTTCTAGTCGAGCCACATGAGCTTGGCCGGATTATCCTTGAGCATTACCTTGATCTGCTGCGGTGTAATGCCGAACCCGAGCAGGGCCCGGATGAAAACGCGCATTCCGTCTATGGTATCCATATGGAGTACCTGGCCGAAGTCGCTGCCGATGATGCAGCGCTCAGGGCCGATCGCCTTGATCGTTCTGATCGTTTCCATCGGGTCCGCCACGGGCTGGTAAAGGCTGGGAATCATGGGTTGGCAATAAGCGCCCACATAGACGCCAAGATCTGCAAGCTGCTTCATCTCGTCTAGCAAAAGCTTGTTGAGTTCGAGCAGCGGGTGATCCAGCGTAGCGCGCACGCCCAGCTCTTTGGCCTTCTTGGCCAACGGCAGAAGCTCTTTAAAATCCGTATGGCCGAAACCGATGCCGACTTTTTTCTCCACCGCCATCTTCATGATCTCCACCACTTCGGGCAGGACTTCGCCGTTTTCAGCCACCAGCCGCACGCCGCCTTTTTCCGGCTGGCCCGCCCCGCGCCAGAATCCCAGAGAGGTAAAAGTCGGAAACCAGATCATCTTGAAGCTCGGGTACTGGAGTGCCACCCGGATGTATTCCGGCCTCATCCCATGGCAGGTCCCTGCCCCGCCGTAAATCTCGACGCGGTGCTGCAGCTCGCCTTTCTCGACCAAGTAATCAATATGGCGCTGCGCCAGGTAGGCCGACGTCGCGCTGACGTTCCAGTGGTCCTTGAAGGCCAGCGCGCGCATCCCCGCCTTGGACGCTTCGATGGCGATCCCGATCATGTCCTGCGAGCGATGGACAAAATCGGGATAGGCATGGATATGGCAATCGATGGCGCCCTTCAGCAATTCGTTCTCAATACCCGGATAGATCTTCAGCATCTCCGGATTATCTTTGAGCATCTGATAGAAATAGTCCTTGGCGTTGAGCTGGCGCACGCGCTCTACGCTCAACGTCCGGCCTACCATCAACTTGGCCGCAGCCTCAGCATCCGCAGCAAAATCACACATGGGTTATCTCCTCTTCAAAGATCGTGTTCGTGATTCGTGTTCGTGTTTAAAATCCGTGCTCATGTTGGCCATCTGTGATCGTGACGAGCACGAGCCACGATCACGAGCAACGTTTTTATGAACTCCCCCAGGCTTTTAGAAACTTCCTCGCGTCTTCGACCACAGGCTCGGTCACCGGAACATAAGGAATCACCAAGCGCGTCGCGCCAGCCGCAACGAAAGGAAGCAACTTTTCCTTGATCTCGGCAATCGACGTGCCGGGAATAACTGGCAGCCTGTCCATATAGTTATCCGTCAAGGCCACCATCGCCGCCTTGAAGCCGCCCTTTTGAAAGGCGCCCTGGATCGCATCCACTTCCGGCTCAAACCCCAGCCCCTTGAGCATGTCGCTGTAGTGGTCAGCGAGGTTGTAGAAGGTCAACACCTGCCGCAGCTTCGAGCGCGCCAGGGTACGGTCAGGGTTCAGAGAAACCCGGCACTTGGCAATGATCTCGATCTTGCTCGGATCGCGCCCCGCCTCCTTGGCCGCCTCCCGCACGCGCGCGGCAATCTCGCGGATCTTCGCCGGCGTCGCCATGTTAATGAAGACACCGTCGGAAATTTTGCCCACGAGCTTGGTCATCTGCGGCCCCAGACCGGCCATATATATAGGAAGGAGCGGATGGCTCGGCTTCCACGACAGCTGGAAGCGTTTCCCGGTCTGATAAATCTCTCCTTCATACTCGACCCGTTCGCCGGCGGCAACTTTACGGACGATCTCTACGTACTCGCGCGCTCGCCTGAGCGGACGGTCGAAAACTCCGCCGTGCCAGCCAGCGATGCTCTTGTTGGCCACCCCAAGCCCCAAGAGTAGCCGGCCCCCAGAAAGATCCTGCAAGGTAGCCGATTGGATGCCCAGCGTCACAGGGCTCCTTCCATATATATGGTAGATGGCGGTCCCAAGCCTGATCGTCTTGGTGCGGCTTGCGGCGGCGGAAAGGAGCACCATAGGATCTGTGCTGTTTGATTCTCCTTTCCAGAACGCCCCAAATCCCACTCCCTCGGCCACTTCGATCAGCTCGATCACGCCGGCTGCTGGATAGTGCGCCGCCGAGTTGATTTCTATGTCGTAGATCATAGTATCTTCCCTTTTAACCCTTTAACCAATCTTAATAACACCTCTCGCTTCGAGCTCATTGATGGCAGCCTTAGTATACCCAAGTTCCGCAAGAATGGTCGCCGTACCCTCTCCTAGAAGGGGCGGCGCACTTGCTTCTTTTCTGATTAGGTCCGTATAGTTAACTGCGGATCTCACGAACTTCAATTTTCCAGCTTTCGGGTGCTGCGCCTCCTCGACTAAACCCAGATGCTGAACCTGGGGATCGGACAGCACCTCCGCGATGTTATAAAGCGGTCCCGCAGGGACATCGTTTTCTTCCAGCCTTTTCAGCCACTCGTCCCTCGTTCGGCTGGAAAAGAGCGCGGAAAGCTCGGCATGCAGCTCCGCATAGTGGCTGCGCCGGTCGCTTCTGCTTTTAAACCTTTTATCCTCTGCGAGCTCTTTTTGATCCACAGCTTGTAGCAGGCCAAGCCAAAACTTCTCCGGGACTGAACAGTGAATGACCAGCGGCAGTCCGTCCTTGGCTAAAAAGGCAAATGCATGAGCGTTCCTGACCCTGGCGAGCCGGTTGGGAATTTCACCCGTCCTAAGATAACCCGCCGCGGCTTCGCCGATAAAAGAGAGCGTGGACTGGAGCAAAGAGGTCTCGACCTTACAGCCCTCCCCTTTCTTTTGCCGCGCCAGGAGCGCGCCTAGAATGCCATACCCGGCGGAGAGACCGGTAACATAATCCGAAAGAGCTATCCCCATCACTTTGGGCTCGGCGGGGTCCGTAAGCACGCTCAACAACCCGCTCATCGCCTGCCCCAGCGTATCAAAGCCCGGCTTATCCGCGTAAGGCCCGCCCTGGCCAAAGGCCGAGATTGAGCAGTAGACCAAATGGCTATTCAACGAACGCAGGGCGCCATAGCCCAGGCCCAGACGCTCAGCGGTCCCGGGCCGAAAGTTCTCTACAAAGACATCCGCCTTCTTGATTAGCTCGACGCAGATCTCTTTTCCCTCATTGGCTTTGAGATCCAGCACCAGACTCTCTTTATTACGATTCAGGTGAGCGAAATTCGGACTGAAATAAGGATCCGGCGCGAAATAGCGGTACGGGTCGCCATCGGGAGGGGTCTCAATCTTGATGACGCGCGCGCCGAGATCCGCCAGGAGGGCGGCTGCGTAAGGTCCTGTCACAAAGGTGGAGCATTCAATGACAGTGATGTCTGCAAGCGCGCTGACGGGCATGAAATTTTTTCCGAAATTTTGCCTCTATCGTGAGATCCGGCATTCTTAACAAATTGGGATCATCCTATATTTCTCTTTCGCCCACCGTCAAGGGAGGCGTAAAAAAGAGTTGCAAAGAGATACTTGAGGTAATTGATCTCGTTCGAGTTTTTAGCTTCAGCTTTTCTCTTTGACTTCCCCGCTGCGCTGCAGCTCCTCCAGGGCTCTTCTGGCCGCCTCCTGCTCAGACTGCTTCTTGCTCCTCCCCTCCCCCCGGCCCAGAACCTTACCGCTTATGATAATCTCGGTTGCAAAACGCTTCTCGTGGTCCGGACCGGTTTCAGCCACCAGCTTGTAAGTAGGCGGGGCGTGAAAAAGCATCTGGCTGATCTCCTGGAGGCGCGTCTTATAATCCTGCTGGCCAAGTCTCCTCTCTTTGATATCCGCCGCAAAGTAGCGCTCCACGATCCGCAGAGCCGCTTCGTATCCACTATCCCAGTAAATCCCTCCAAGAAGCGCCTCAAAGGCGCCCGCGAGAATAGACTCTTTTTCGCGTCCCCCACTACGCTCCTCGCCTTTGCCCATGCGGAGCAATGGGCCCAATTTCAGTGCGGCGCCCTTCTCCGCCAACGCGACGGAGTTGACCAGCGAGGCACGCATCTTCGAGAGATCCCCTTCGCTTTTCCCGGGGAAACGACGCATGAGAAGGTCGCTGATGGCGAGACTCAAAACCGCATCGCCGAGGAACTCAAGAGTCTCGTTATGCTCCCTTTCCTTTCCCGGGCCATAGGAAACGTGGGTGAGACAGCGCAAAAGAAGCGCGGCATTTGAAAAGGAGTATCCAAGCTCCTTCTGCAAGCGGGATAACTGTGACTCTTTGTCCACAATAGTCTTTAAAATAGCATTCAGCCATCAGCACTCAGCTAAAAATATTAAGCTGACTGCTGACAGCTTCCGTGCTGATTGCTTCCCTTTAACCCTTCAACCCTTGATCCCTTCAACCAACTTCCCTCCAACCCTTCGATAGCAACCGGCACCTCACGGTTGATCTGCCTCTCGTCAGCCTGAACCAAAACCGGGAGATAGTTTCTGCTGCGGCCCTTGCATGCTCCGCTTTCACGGTCTGCGGCCCGCTCTACCAGCACGGGAACAGAGCGCCCTATGAAACGGCGGTAAAATTCCATCTTCTTCTTGGCCCCGAGATCCCGCATCCTCCTGGCCCGTTCTTTCCTAATTCTACGGAGCACCTGACCGGGAAGCTCGGCAGCCGCGGTCCGGGCGCGCGCCGAGTAGGGAAAAACATGAAAATAGGTTAGCGGCAGGGAATCAAAAAATTCCAGGGAGTGACAGAAATCGTCATCCCCCTCTCCTGGAAACCCGACGATGATATCGCTTCCCAATGCTGCATCCGGCAGCGCCTCTCTTGCCGCTGTGAGGATGTCCCGATAAAAGGCGGTGTCATAGTTGCGCCGCATCCGCTTGAGGATTCTGTCTTCTCCCGCTTGAGCGCAGACGTGGAGATGTGGACAAAGTATATCCGACTGAGCCATGAGGCGAAGCAGCCGCTGCGGCACTTCGCGAGGATCCAAAGAGCTCAAACGTAATCGCGGAACGAGCCGACGTTCGACAATCATTTCCAGAAGCGAGGTGAGATCCATCTTGGGCTTGAGCTCCTGCCCGTAGCCGCCCAAGTGAATTCCGGTAAGCACAACCTCAACGAATCCCTTCTCGGCAAGCGCACGGACCTGCGCCAGGACCTGTTCGGGAGGAACGCTTCGGCTCAACCCCCGAGCGGTCGGGATGATGCAGTAGGCACACGAATAGTTGCAGCCTTCCTGAATCTTCAGAAAGGCGCGCGTGTGACCGGGAAGTTCTCTGGCGCCTAAAACTTGCACGCGGCGCTCCCGTTTTACGTCGCCGACGGACACCCCTATCCCGTCCGGCTGCCTCTCTGCCGCGTCAACGAAACGCGCCAAATCATCCAACCGGTTCAGCCCCACGACGAAATCCACGCCTGGGAGTTGGGCAACCTGCTCCGGGTTGACCTGCGCGTAACAGCCTGTAATCAGCACTCGCGACGCGGGACTTAATCGCTTGACGCGCCTGACGAGCTGGCGCGCTTCCCAGTCCGCGCGGTCCGTTACCGTACAGGTATTGATGATATAAAAATCAGCCTGCTCGCCAAAAGGCACAAAACAGTTCTGTTGATTCACCAGGCGCGACTGAATCACGGCTGAATCATACTGGTTGATCTTGCAGCCGAGCGTGGTTATAGCGATACGCATATCTTCGCTTCGCTCAGAATCTCAGATTTCAAATCTCAGATTATCTGAAATTTGAGATCTGCAATCTGAAATGGGCCATCGCGCTTTAGGCGCGAATGGCTCTTTCGATCCACCCACCGCCCAGGACCTGCTCCCCACGATAAAAGACCGCTGCCTGGCCGGGAGTAACGGGAGGGAAAACGCTCTGAAAGCGCACCTCGCACTTTCCATCTCCGTCAGCGCGTATCACGCACGGAACGGCTGGCGAGCGATAGCGGAGCTGGACATCAGCCGGGAACTCTTCCCTCTCGGGCGCCTCGATCCAGTTAAGGGTACCAGCCACTGAACCTTTACATTTGAGTTCCTCTTTTTTCCCCACAACCACCCACTTCCGGGCCTCATCAATCTCGAGGACATAGAGGGGATGAGAGGCCGAGAGACCCAATCCTTTTCGCTGCCCGACCGTAAGCCGGTGTATTCCCTGATGGCGGCCCAACACCTTGCCAGTGCGGTCGACGATCTCCCCTCCACGCAGATCATCCTCCTCGGCAAGCGACTCCACCAAGGCCCTATAGTCGCCAAAGCAGATATCCTGGCTGTCAGGCCGGTCGGCCACTGGCAACCCGAGCCGCCGGGCCCTGTGTCGCACCTCTTCCTTGACCAAATCGCCCAGGGGAAAAAGGGTATGGGCAAGCTGCTCCTGCGAGAGGGCGAAGAGAAAATACGATTGATCTTTTTTCCGGTCGGCGCCGCGGAATAGAGATACTCTCCCAGTAGAGTGATCGCGTGTCAGCCGCGCGTAGTGGCCTGTGGCCACGTACTCCGCGCCCTCTGCCCTTGCCCACTCTAACAGCCTGCCTAGCTTAAAATCGCGATTGCAAGCGACACACGGGTTGGGCGTGCTGCCGTGGAGATAGCTTTGCGCGAACGGCCTGACCACCGTGCTGACGAACTCGGATCGCAGGTCGAGCAGCGTGTGCGGGATACCGAGGAGTCCGGCCACCCTCTTCGCCCCGAGATAATCGGAACAGTTTTGCGGCTGCTGGCGCTGGCATTCCCATAAACGTAGGGAAACACCCGCCACCTGGTATCCCTGTTCCACGAGAAGGCCGGCGGTAACGGAGCTGTCCACCCCGCCGCTCATGGCGACGACCACCTTCGTTTTGGTCTTGGACATACACTTTTAGCCTTTAGGCGTGAGGCGGAAGGCGTGAGTTAAAGCTTCTTCCTGTTGCCTGTCGCCTATTGCCTTCTTATCAGCTTCCCGAATTTTTCAGCAGCTCTTTGACCTTGCGCAGGACCTCGTTGCCCTCCGCCTGGCGCTCTTCCAAGCCACCTTGTCGCGCGCTCACCTCGTCGACCCTCTTCTCCAACTTCTGCATATATTCCGCCAAACTGCCGATCGCCTTGGCCACAGGGTCAGGCAGACGGTGGTGATCGAGCTCGATGTGCGCTTGCGGGTCTCGGTGGACACCTTCTCCCTCAACCACCCTCCCGGGGATGCCGACAACTGTGGAGTTGGGCGGAACCGGGTTCACCACCACCGAACCCGACCCGATCTTGCTGTTGCGACCGATGGTGACCGGTCCCAGGATCGTCGCCCCGGCGCCGATGACCACGCAGTCTTCCACCGTCGGGTGCCTCTTCTCTTTTCTCAGGCTCGTGCCGCCCAAAGTCACGCCCTGATAGATTGTGACATCGTTGGCGATCTCGGCGGTTTCTCCTATCACCACGCCCATACCGTGGTCGATGAAAAAACGCTGACCGATCTTCGCCCCCGGGTGAATCTCGATTCCAGTGAGAAAACGGCCAACGTGGCTGACAAAACGGCCTAAACCCTTGAGCCCTTTGCCCCACAGGGAATGGGCCACCCGATAAAAGAAAAGCGCATGGAAGCCTGGGTAGGTAAGAATGATCTCCCAGACATTGCGCGCTGCCGGGTCGCGGTCAAAGACAACCTGGATATCCTCTTTAAGCGTATCCCACATAAAACGCTCAATTCAAAATGCAAAAGGCAAAGTGAAAAATGAAAACTTTACATTCTGCATTTTGCAATTTTCATTTTGCACTGTGTTTATCTTTGGAGTCCTTGTACAGTTTATAATCAATGCTATCCACCAAAGCCTGCCAGCTCGCCTCGATCACATTGTGGGAGACGCCCACCGTGCCCCAGCGATCTTTCTTGTCACCTGACTCGATCAACACCCGCACCGAGGCGCCCGTGCCTTCCCCCGATGAGAGCACGCGGACCTTATAATCCAACAGCTCCATCTCTTCGAGCGAAGGATAGAACTTGGTCAATGCCCGCCGCAATGCCTGGTCTAAAGCATTTACCGGTCCGTTTCCCATCGCGGCCGCGTGTTCCAAGGCGCCATCCACCTCGATCATGATCGTCGCTTCTGAGATAGGCGGCTCGCCTTCTTTCCTCTTCTCGTCGATCACCCGAAAGCCAACCAAGCGAAAATTCTTTCTCTTTCTCCCCAATGCCTCCTGGATCAGGAGCTCAAAGGATGCCTCCGAGGCCTGGAACTCATAACCCTGGCTTTCCAGCTCTTTGATGCGAAGCAGGATCTCATGCACCGCATGATCGTCGCCCTTGAGATCAATATCGTACTCCTTGGCCTTGTAGATAATGTTGCTCCGCCCGGCCAGATCCGAAACCAGAACTCTCTGGCGGTTGCCCACAAGTTTGGGGTCGATATGTTCGTAGGTCTCACGGTTCTTGAGAATGCCCGCCACGTGCAGCCCCCCTTTGTGGGCAAAGGCGCTGTCCCCCACGTAGGGCTGGTGCTTGTTCGGATGGATGTTGGCGAGCTCGTAAAAAAAGTGCGAGACCTCACGCAACCTCTTCAACTGCTCGGCTTCAATGCACTTCTTGCCCATCTTGAGCTGCAGGTTCGGAATCACGGAACATAGGTTCAGATTACCGCAGCGCTCGCCAAACCCATTGATCGTCCCCTGCACCTGGCGAACGCCCATCTCCACTGCGGCTATGGTATTGGCCACGGCCAGCTCCCCGTCGTTGTGGCAATGAATGCCCAGCCGGGTCTTGACCACGCCTTTCACATTGCCGACGGCATTACGGATATCGCCCGGAAGCCTTCCTCCGTTGGTGTCACAGAGAACGATCCAGTCCGCCCCGCCCTTCCCCGCCGCCTTGAGACACTCCAACGCGTATTCCGGATTCGAGCGATAACCGTCGAAGAAGTGCTCCGCGTCGAAAATCACCTCGTCCACGCGCTGTTTCATGAAGGCAATAGAATCGGCAATGATCTCCAGATTCGCCTTCTTGCTGATCCTCAAGTCATCGCGCACGTGGAGATCCCAGGTCTTCCCTACCAGCGTAACAACGGGGGTATCCGCTTCCAGCAGCACCTTGAGATTCAGGTCCTGCGAAGGCTTTGCGCTCGGTTTCCGCGTCGTGCCAAAGGCGGCGATCTTGCACTTCTTCAGCTTGAGCTTCTTGACCTCTTTAAAAAAATCCGCGTCCCGTGGATTGGAGCCAGGATAGCCCCCCTCGATATAATCGACACCCAGCTCTTCCAGCTTCTCCGCAATCCGGAGCTTGTCCTCAAGCGTGAAAGAAATATCCTCCGCCTGACAGCCGTCCCTTAAGGTCGTGTCGTAAATCAAGATACCTTTCATAAATTCCCCTGCTGCTCGATAAACGCCTTGTGCAGCGCCCGAACCGCCTGCTCCGTATGTTTCTCATTGATGACCACGGAAATCTTAATTTCAGATGTCGAGATCATCTCAATGTTAATCCCCTCCCGCGATAGAATCTGAAACATTCTCGCGGCCACCCCCGCATGGGTGCGCATTCCGACCCCGACGATGGAAACCTTCGCAATATTGGGATCTACCCTCACCCCCCGCGCCCGGATGACGGATGCCGTCTTTTCGACAAGAGAAAGCGCTCTTTTATGATCCGCCGTAGGAACAGTAAAAGTCAAATCTGTAGTGCCGTCCTCGCTGGCATTTTGGATGATCATATCAACCACAATATTCGCCTCGGCAATCGGAGAAAAGATCTGGGCCGCCAGCCCCGGACGATCAGGCACTTTCAAGAGGGTGATCTTAGCCTCATTTTTGTCGTAGGTCACGCCGGAAACTAGAACTGCATCCATACTTTCATCCTCCTCTACCACCCATGTCCCTTCAGCCTCCATAAAGCTGGAGCGGACATGGACGGGCACAGTGAATTTCATGGCAAGCTCTACGGAACGGATCTGAAGCACTTTCGCGCCCGTGCTTGCCATCTCGATCATCTCTTCAAACGAAATACGATCCAATTTCTTCGCGCTTGGGCAAACAGCCGGGTCCGTGGTAAATACCCCTTCGACATCCGTATAGACCTCGCACACCTTCGCTTGCAGCGCGGCCGCCATGGCCACGGCGCTGGTGTCCGATCCTCCGCGCCCCAATGTGGTGATGTTGTCCTCTTCGTCCACGCCTTGGAACCCCGCTACGACCACGATCTCTCCGTCCTTCAGCGCCCGCTTGATCCGAGTTGAGTCGATGCTTTTAATCCGCGCCTTGCCGTAGGCTTTATCGGTCTCAATCCGAACCTGATGCGCCAAAAAGGAGCGCGCCGGGTGTCCCAAATCTCTTATGGCCAGGGAAAGCAGGGCCGATGAGACCTGTTCCCCTGAAGCTAACAGGACATCGCGTTCCCGCTCGTCCGGAAACTCAGCGACCTGCTGCGCGAGATCCACGAGCCTGTTGGTTTCTCCGGCCATCGCCGAGACGACCACAACCACGTCGCTTCCTTGCTGCTTTGCGTCAAGGACCTTTCTGGCAACGTGCTTTATCCGCTCCACGCTTCCAACGGAGGTCCCGCCGTATTTCTGCACAATCAACGCCATTTTTAGCAATCAGCTATCAGCTACTCAGCTTTCCGGTTCAAGCTGAATGCTGACCGCTGAAAGTCTCCTAGCTGTTTTATTATCTCTTCGTAGTGTTCTCCATACGGCGTGAAGGTCAGTGTTCGCCTGTTACCATTCGCGTGAGCAAAAGCCACATGTAGGTATTCCTCGACTTCGCCTGCCGGAAGATGCTCGAACCATTCGATGACGCTCACTCCGTCGGAGAAAAGATAGTCACGAAGATTCAGCTCCTCCAACGCCCGCCGATCCTCGACCCGGTAAAGGTCGATATGATAAAAAGGCAGCCGCCCGTGGTACTCGTTGATCAGCGTAAAACTGGGGCTCCGAATCCATGCCTCTTTGCCGACTTCCAACCCCCCCGCCATCCCACGCACAAAACAGGTCTTGCCGCTCCCCAACTCCCCGCTGAGCCCGACGATTCCGCCACCCTTAAGAAGTCTCCCCAACTTTCTGCCCCACCTTCGGGTCTGTGCCGCAGAACGCGTAACGACGCTCAAAGGGCGTGAGGCGTGAGGCGTGAGGCGTGAGCGGGCATTCTTCCTGTTGCCTCTCGCCTGTTGCCTCATGCCTTTCTTTTTCCTGTTGCCTACTGCCTACTGCCTTCAGACAGCTCCCGCATCCCTCGCGGAAGCTCCTCTATAATATCCGACGCTATGAGTCCCACCTCGCCCTTTTTCGCGGCCACCTGGTCACCCACAACCCCGTGGAGATAGACCCCAAGTTTGAGCGCGTCCTCAATCCCGAGGCCCTGGGCCAGGAAGCCCGCCAAAATCCCCGAAAGGACATCCCCCATGCCCCCACTCGCCATCCCCGGATTCCCAGTCGGATTGATGAATACCCGCCCATCCGGAGTAGCGATCACGCTCCGCGCCCCCTTAAGCACCACGCAGCAGCGATGATCGCGGGCAAAAGAGCGCGCCACGCCGATCCGATCCCCATTGACGGCCGCGTTATCCGTTCCCAAAAGCCGCGCCATCTCGCCGGGATGGGGCGTGAGCACCGGTGGAGTTTTGGCATTGCGCAGTCTCTCCACCTCTCCCGCCAGAATATTGAGGCCATCAGCATCGATGACCCAGGGAAGCTCAAGATTCCTGAGCAGCCATTCCAGCGCGCCGCGCGCCGAATCCTTCACCCCGATTCCAGGACCAAAGAGAAAGGCGCTCTTTTTCTCCAACAGACGGCGCCAGTCCCGATCGCTCAGCGGCTCGATTTCTTCGTCGGCGTTGTCTTTCAGAGGCTCGGTCATGACCTCCACCAGCGCGCTGGCGAAGACATCATTAAGAGAGCGAGGCGCCGCCAAAGTCACAAGCCCTGACCCCACGCGCGTGGCCGCCCGACACGCGAGGATTGCCGCCCCGGTCTTACCCCGGGAGCCCGCCATCACCAGCAGATGACCGTACGTCCCCTTATGCGTATCCGGCTCTCTTGAGGGAACAAGCCAGCGAATATCCTCTGGCTCAAGCAATTCCGTCCTTGGCTGCACCTCTTCCACCGCCTTCGGATGGATACCAATCTCCGCCACGACCAGTTCCCCTACATGCGAAAGTCCGGGATGAGTCACCTGTCCTACTTTGGGGAAACCAAAAGTAACCGTCATCTCCGCCCTGATCGCGGCACCGAGCGGCCTTCCTCGATCGGTGTCCAATCCGGACGGGAGATCTACAGCCACGATGGGAATACCCGAGGCATTCATAAGCGTAATGGCCTCGGCGTAAACCCCGCGCACCTCTTCGTTGAGACCGGTTCCCAAGATCGCGTCAACCAAGAGCCCCTTCCCTTGCAACCTCTCACTGAGGATTGAGAGAGATTCAGTGGCTTCAAAGAGCCGCCCTTTGGCCTTGAGACAAGCCCGCAGCTTCTCTGCCGCGTCGCGGGAGAGCCCTTCTTTTCGGGCGAGAAGGACGACCTCGCAAGGTATCCCTTTTTTTTTGAGGTGGCGCGCTACGACCAGGCCATCGCCGCCATTGTTACCCTTACCGGCAACAATGAGCGCCCCTTTTTTCGCGGCCCGGCCGAAACGCTCCAGTATTGCCCTTGCAACCCCTTCGCCCGCGCGCTCCATCAAGGTCAGACTGGGAACGCCATACTTCTGGATCGTCAGCCGATCCAGCTCGCGCATCTCCTCAGCACTAACAACAAACATAAGTTCAAAACGTTTAAAACGTTCAATCCGTTCAAATCGTCCAACTACTTAAACGGCTTAAACAGCTTGAACGACTTGAACGCTATTTTCCTTGCCTCGCTTTTGTTAATAGAGCTTTCATCTCTCTAACTGATTGCTCCATCCCAACCATAATGGCCCGAGCGACAATACTGTGGCCGATATTAAGCTCGACCATCTCAGGGAGACGCGCGATCGGGAGAACGTTTTCACAATTCAGGCCATGGCCGCCATGCACCTCCAGCCCTAGACGCTGGGCGAGTGAAGCTGCGGAGGCCACTTTTTCCAACTCCTCGGCCTGGTTCGCCAAGGCGTTGCAATAGCATCCGGTATGTAGCTCCACACCGTGAGCGCCAACTTCCCGGCTCATTTCGATCTGGTCCCTTTCTGGGTCGATGAAGAGATTTACCCGGATGCCCCGGTTTTGGAGCTGCTTGACCGCCTCCCGGATCTTATCCTTATGAGCGATCACATCAAGCCCGCCTTCAGTGGTCAGCTCCTCGCGCCGCTCCGGCACGAAACAAGCATCGTCAGGGCGAAACCTCCCGGCCAGACGCACCATCTCAGGGGTAACCGCCATTTCCAAATTTACTTTGCTCCTTACCCTCTCGCGTAAAAGCTCCACGTCCCGCTCCTGAATATGGCGGCGGTCCTCGCGCAGGTGGATGGTGATCCCGTCTGCCCCACCTTTTTCCGCAAGCAGCGCGGCTTCCACCGGATCAGGGATATCAATTCTCCTCGCCTGCCGCACGGTGGCCACATGATCGACATTCACGCCCAATCGCAACATGGTTTAAGTCGTTCAAATAGTTCAAATCGCTCAAATCGTTAAACGGCTTGAACAGCTTGAACGTTTTGAACTGTTATTCGCTCCCCACTTCGCTGCGTATCTCGTCCGCGATCTCGTGGGCCATTCGGCGGATTCTCTCCTCGTCTTCCCCCTCCAACATGACCCGCGCTAGAGGCTCAGTACCGGAATAGCGCACCAAGATCCTTCCGCGTTCGCCCAGCTCTTTCTCCACTGCGGCGATTTTCCGCCGCACGCGAGGCAACCGAGAAATATCTTTTTTCTCCTTTATTCCGACGTTGAGGAGAACCTGCGGCAGCCTGGTCATCACCTTCTTTAACTCGCTAATCCGGCGCCCCTTCTCCACCATGACCGCAAGGAGTTGCAGACAGGTGAGACAGCCATCCCCGGCCGTATTGTGGTCCAAAAAAATGAGGTGGCCCGACTGCTCGCCGCCCAGGTTGTACCCTCCGCGTATCATTTCCTCGGCCACATAACGATCTCCTACGGCGGTTCGGACAACCTTGAGCCCCATGCCCTGAAGAGCGAGATCCAACCCCAGGTTGCTCATCACGGTGGCCACTACAGCTTCTCCCTTGAGGCTGCCTTTTTCCTGCATCTCCCTCGCGCACACGGCTAGGACATAGTCCCCATCTAAGACCTCGCCCTTCTCGTCGATGAAGATCGCCCGGTCCCCATCCCCATCCAAGGAGACGGCGAGATCCGCATGATGCTCCAGCAAAGCCTGCCGCGCCGCTTCAGGATGAAGCGAGCCGCAATCCCGGTTGATATTTTCCCCGTCTGGATGAACCCCGATGGGGATTACCTCCGCCCCTAATTCAGACAACACCTCAGGCGCCACCCGGTAGGCCGCGCCGTGGCCGCAATCAACCACGATTCTCAATCCCTCCAAACTGAGATGGCGCGGGAAGGTGTTCTTGAGAAAAACGATGTACCTCCCCACGGCATCGGAGATACGGAACGCCTTGCCGATCTCGGTGGCAGTCGGTCTGTGCAGCTCCGTCTCACCCTTTGAAATCATCTCCTCCATCCGCGCCTCGGCTGCATCAGGAAGCTTGAACCCATCCGCGGAAAAGAACTTTATCCCGTTATCCTGAAATGGATTGTGCGAAGCGGATATCACCACGCCGGCATCGGCCCTCATGCTCCGGGTCAGGAACGCCACGCCAGGAGTGGGCAGAGGACCAACCAGCAGGACATCTACCCCACTCGAGCAGATCCCCGAGGCAAGGGCCGTCTCGAGCATATAGCCTGAAAGCCGCGTGTCCTTGCCGATGAGGATCTTGTAGCGGTGCCTGGCCTGGCCTTCAGCGAGCCCGGACGAGGAAGCCCGCCTTGTGCCCGACCTGTTGGCGGAATTGAGGATAGGCTCATGAAGGACATTGGCTATGGCGCGCCCGAGCTTCAACGCCATTTCAGAAGTCATGGGCTCCAGGTTTGCAACGCCTCGGATTCCGTCAGTGCCGAATAGCTGTCTTTTGCGGTTTTTCTTTTGCGTCGGTGCCGTTGCCATCTAGATTGAGTCCTCCGCCGATTTACACCCCCGGGCGGGGAATCCTGACATTGAAGCGCTCCGGTCTTTGCTCCAACACTTTGACTTCAGCAGGTAGTTTCAGATTCAAGGCAAGCGTGTGGCTGCCCGGTCCAAGTCCTTTGAGATCCAGATAGACCTCCTCTGTCCCCAGTTGAAGCTGGCTGAGAATACGCCTGGGACCTGACAGGCGGAGATAGACTCGCTGCGGCTTCACGCTGTAGCCCCCTACGAAATTCCTGGCCTTTACCTCAACACGACCAAACTCTCTCGTCATCCATTCTTCTTCCAGCGACACCGAAACAGTCACCCGGTCGGGAGAAAATGAGAGGAGCTGTTCTGATGAGCTGAGACGCACCTCCCGCGTCACCTGTCCCCGGCTGCCTTCAAGATCGACCGGCACGGTCTCCACGGCGACCATTCGATTCACCTCGCCTGCCGGGCCCCGTACCTTGATGCTCTCCGGGTTAGCCTCCACGCGGGCAATTTTATATCCAAATGGCGGCTTCGTACCAAAGCGAACCGCGACCGGAAGAGAACGCACTGTGACCGAATCGAGCTTGACATTAATCACCGATGGGCTGATGCGCGTGACCCGCACTCCCCGAGGAGGGTTAAAAAAATCACTGCTGAGACGGAAAGTCGACGTCCCCGGGCGCGCCCCATCCAGGTCAAGCATTACCTTTAGATTGTCCGGCTCCAAAGTGGCGAGGAGCGCTGGAGGTCCCATCACCCGCACCTCAACCTGGCCTACACCAGGATTGGCAACCATCAGCTCTGAAGGGATATTGCGAAACTCCAGGGGGACCTCAACAGCTTTTTCCGCGGCCTTTTGCCCCGCATTTACGAATAACCAGAGCCCCAGGGCAAAAAACAGCGAAAAGAGTTTGAGTCCCAGATCACTGCTCGCCAAAGAGATCAATCTTTCCCAAACGCGTCTCATGAACCAAAAAGTCCCTGAAGAGAGCTGCGAAGCTGGGAGCCATCCAGATCCTGAGTCACTTTTCCCTCCACGACGAGCGAGACCTTTCCCAGCTCCTCTGAGATTACAATCGCTACCGCGTCGGTCTCCTCCGTCAAGCCGATGGCTGCTCGGTGCCGCGTCCCAAGGGCTTTGCTTAAATTCGGGTCGACACCCAGAGGCAGAAAACATCTCGCCGCGGTGGCCCTCCCTTTCTGTATCACCAGCGCCCCGTCATGCATAGGGGAGTGGTGGATAAAGACGCTTTCCAGGAGTTCCTTGCTGACACGCGCGTCCAAACGGGTTCCTACCTCAATATACTCATTCAGCCCCACATCTCGTTCCAGCACGATCAAGGCGCCGATTCTCTTGCCCGCCAGGCCAACAACCGCCTTGGTGATCTCGTCCAATACCTGCCTGTGGTCAATGCGGTCCAAGCCGCCGAAGCGAGGCGTGGTTCCCACCTGAGTCAGGGCGCGCCGGATATCGCTCTGAAAGATCACGATGATGACGAGAATGATGGAGCCCAAAAAATTATCAAGCACCCAGTTGAGTGTAAAAAGCCCCAGCATCTGCGAGGAAACATAGGCCAAGAGAACCACCACCAACCCGATGATCATCTGCATCGCCCGAGTTCCCCGGATCATGTGGATCAGCCGATAGATCACGAAGGCAATAATGCCGATGTCCAGGGCATCCTGCCAACGGAGCTGGGTAAAGATCTCAAACACCTTTCGCCTCCCGCGCCGGCGCGCCTCCGAAACGGAGCGCATCGGCAACCCGGACAGCCCTGTGGGACTCCTTAACGTCGTGGGTTCGGATCATGTTGGCGCCAGCCAGCACCGCCACCACTGAGGCAGCGAGGCTTCCTTCCAATCGCTCTTCCGGGCCGACATCGAGAATCTCGCCGATAAAGGTTTTACGCGAGGGCCCCAATAGAATCGGCTGGCCCAACGAGGCGAGAGCCGGCAGTCCTCGCACAAGCGCCAGGTTGTGCTCCAGCTCTTTGCCAAAGCCGATTCCAGGATCAACAATGATCCGGTCCGGTTCCACGCCGGCCTCCAGGGCAAAAACAATCCGACTCGCCAGAAACTCCTTCACCTCCTGCACCACATCGTGATAGTGAGGCTTCTGCTGCATGGTCTGAGGCTCCCCCTGCATATGCATCAACACCACAGGCACTTTTTCCGCCGCTACCAGCAAAGCCATAGCGCCATCAAACCTCAAGGCGCTGATATCATTCACCACATCCGCGCCCTCATCTATGGCCGCCCTGGCAACCTCCGCCTTGTAGGTATCAACGGAAATAGGAATTGAGAGCTTTCGACGCAATCCGCGCATTACCGGAAGCACCCGCTCCATCTCTTCTCGGGCGGAGACGGGCCGTGCCCCGGGCCGGCTGGACTCTCCCCCGACATCAATGATATCCGCCCCTTGCTCGGCCAAATCCAGCCCGTGGGAGATCGCTTTCTCTACGTCGAAATACTTTCCACCGTCTGAAAAGGAGTCCGGGGTGACATTCACGATCCCCATAAGGGCAGTGCGCCGAGCCATGTCAATCTCTCCGTGACGCGTTGACAGGATCCACTCCTTCCGGGAAACGGCAGAGCCTGAACCATTCATAGGTCGTTCCAACTTGTCCATCCTGACGCGCCAGGCTCAGGGCAACAGGACTTTTTCGCTGCTGCCTGCTGCCTTTTGCCCTCTGGCGACTGGTTGCTCCCCGCGAGGACCGTTGCCCTCACCGTACCTACGATTGATGCTTGAGTTGAAGGATGAAAATTTGGAGGGCTGGCAGATCCTTCGGAAGGTTCAATCACACCTGAGCCGTGACGGCTATAGGAGAGAGTGGATCCTCGCCGTTGCCGCCAAACTCCTGCACCAAGGCATCAATCTCCGAACCATCCAAGACCTCCTTCTCGAGAAGTTTTTCCGCTATCTTATGAAGGAGATGGAGATTGTTGCTGAGGATATCTTTGGCCCGCTGATAGGACTCTAGGATAATGCGTCGGACCTCGTTATCAATCTCAACAGCAGTGCTCTGAGAATAGTCCTGCTGTTGGGTAAAATCTCTTCCGAGAAAGATCTCTTCCTCTTTCTTGCCAAAGGTCATAGGCCCTAACTTTTCACTCATCCCCCACTCACAAACCATCCGGTGGGCAAGCTCGGTGGCCTTTTCGATATCGTTGCCCGCTCCAGTCGTCATATGGTTCAGGACCAATTCCTCCGCCACACGCCCGCCGAAGAGAATCGCCAGATTGTCGAGGAGATACTCTCTCGGATAGGTATGCTTTTCGTCAATCGGTAACTGCTGGGTGAGCCCTAACGCCATCCCCCGCGGAATGATTGTAACTTTATGGATCGGGTCGGTGCCAGGGAGAAGCTTGGCAACCAGGGCATGTCCGGCCTCATGGTAGGCGGTATTGCGCTTCTCCTCTTCGCTGATGATCATGCTCTTACGCTCGGAGCCCATCATCACCTTGTCCTTGGCCAACTCGAAGTCGTGCATATCCACCTTTTCTTTATTGCCGCGTGCCGCCAAAAGCGCCGCCTCGTTGACCAGATTTTCCAGATCCGCCCCGGCAAAGCCCGGAGTTCCCCTGGCTAAAACGCTGATGTCGACATCCGAGGCCAAGGGAACCTTACGGGTATGCACCGACAAAATCCCTTCCCTCCCCTTTACATCGGGGCGGTGCACCACGACCCTGCGATCGAAGCGTCCCGGACGAAGCAGCGCCGGGTCCAGGACATCAGGGCGGTTGGTGGCGGCAATCAGAATCACTCCCTCGTTGGCCTCAAAACCATCCATCTCGACCAAGAGCTGATTCAGGGTTTGCTCCCGTTCATCATGGCCGCCGCCGAGACCCGCCCCTCGGTGACGTCCCACCGCGTCGATCTCGTCAATAAAAACGATACACGGGGCATTCTTTTTCCCCTGGACAAAAAGATCTCTCACCCTCGAGGCGCCGACGCCGACAAACATCTCCACGAAGTCCGAGCCGCTGATGCTGAAAAACGGAACCCCGGCCTCACCTGCAATGGCGCGCGCTAAAAGGGTTTTGCCCGTGCCCGGAGGCCCAACGAGAAGGCAGCCTTTGGGAATCCTCCCGCCTAGTCTCGTAAACTTCTTTGGGTCTTTTAAAAAAGCGATAATCTCCTGCAGCTCATCCTTCGCCTCCTCCACGCCGGCCACGTCGTTGAAGGTCACTTTGTGCTGATTCTCGGTCAGCAGTTTCGCTCGGCTCTTGCCAAAAGACATCGCCTTTCCGCCGCCCACCTGCATTTGCCGCATGAAAAAGATCCACACACCGATCAGAAGCAACATGGGAAACCAGTTCACGAAGAGCACCATATACCACGGCGATTCTTCCTCAGGCTTGGCGGCAATCTTAACGTTCTTTTGGCGCAGCGTCTTGACCAGTTCCGGGTCATTGGGGGCAAAGGTCCTGAAGCGCTCTCCGTTTTGATACTTCCCCTGGATGTTATGCCCCTGGATCGTCACCTCCACAACCGTGCCCTTTTCTACCGCTCCCAAGAAGTCACTGAATATGATCTCCGGTTCCCTCCCGTGCTGCTTGCTGAAAATGTTGAACAGCAACAGGAAGATGAGCCCCAAAACCAACCAAAGGGCAAGATTTTTAGACACCTGGTTCAACGGGAGCCTCCACCAAAGCTAGGAACGAAAAAAGTCTAACACAGACAAAGAGTTAGTTCAATATACCCGGGTTTCATCAGCCATTGCATGGCTCCAGCCTGATCCTGAGAATCTCCCTGGTTTCAGGGCCGACCTTGGCAACTTCGCTTCTGCCGTATCTCGGAATCCAAAGGATCTCTCCTCCGGCTAAAAAAAGAGGCAGCGTCGAGCGAATTTCCAGAGGAACTTTTTTCTCTATGAAGAGATCTTTGATTTTTTTATGCCCGCGCATCCCTAAAGGTTGAAACCGGTCCCCATGGCGAAAATTGCGAACCGTGAGCGTCTCTGGCAGAGAGGCCAAATCGAATATCGCCTCACCGCTATCCCGAGGCGCCACACCGGGCGACAAAGCCACAGGCGTACTTTGAACCTTCATCCCGGCCTCAGGGATAACCAGTTCTCCATGGCGCGGCAGTTCATAGCTATAACAAACCGGCTTTTGATTGCTCCCATGCCTTTCGAGACGGACCGTTCCGTACCGCTTGACCAGGTCCCATCCTCCAATGATCGAGAGACGACCCTGGGGCGGGCCGTGCGCGATAAAACGGAGCGCCTCCTCGAGATCATGAAAACTCAACCCCCCGGTTCCACCCAGAGCGGCGCCGCACCATAGACGCAGCAGTCGCCGCTGCGTCGCTTTTTCCATTTGCAGTAGGCAATCACGCATGAGATGCCCGTCCTGCACCACGCGTTCGACACCTTCCCGCGCCAGGCGTTGTAAAATTTCCTCTTCCTGGCGCAGAATTTCAGCCGTATGGGCGAGCCTTTCATCGAGCCCGGAGCCAAACTTGTCCCTGACCTGGGGAAGCAGGCGAAGGCGGATCCAGTTTCGCAGCGGGGCCGGCTCCAGGTTGGTTTTGTCGGTGCGATACTCAAGCCCTTCGGCAGACAGAAAATCGAGGATCTCCTCCCTGGCGGTCTCGATCAGCGGGCGCACAAGCATAGGCCGCTTAAGAATCGCATCGTCCCTAGCAATCACCCGCACCGGAGGCATCCCGCCCAAACCTCTCCTTCCGCTCCCGCGCAGGAGCCACATGAAGAGAGTTTCCACCTGGTCATCTTGCGTGTGCGCAGTGGCGATTTTTTGGATATCACGCTCTTCTGCCAAAACTCTAAAAAAACGGTATCTCTCTTCTCTGCCCATCGCCTCGATATTCCCTTTTCCGGCTTGCGATTTCATAGCCGGCAGATCCACCTCTCTGAGGTGGAAGGGAAGCGCCAGCCGCTGCGCGATATTGGCGACAAAAAGCGCGTCTTCCCGGCCCTCCTCGCCGCGAATTCCATGCTGAAGGTGCGCGACCTCCAAACGCAAGCCCATTGCCCCTTTCAAGCCACACAACAGGTGGAGCAGCGCCACGGAGTCCGGTCCGCCCGAGACGGCTACCAGGACCCTATCGCCAGGCGAGAGCATATTGTATTTCTCGACGGTCTCCCGTACTTTTGCGTGGAGCTCCATAATAGATAGAGAAATTTTGCTCGCTTTCTCATTTCAAATCAAGGATGCCAACATCTTTACAGTAGTTTACTATATTGATATTAGCTAGTGGGAGATTAACCATGAGGCTCGCTATCTTTTGCGATTTCGACGACACCATTACGCGGATCAATGTCACGGACACCGTCTTGGAGAGGTTCGCCGATTCTCACTGGCTCGCCATCCAGGAAGATTGGTTGGCGGGGAAGCTAAGTGCCAGGGAAGTTCTTGAAAAACAGATGCCTCTTGTTCGCGTCAATCCCCAAGACCTGGATGCGCTTATTGACTCGATCGAGGTCGACCCGTTCTTTGGCGAGTTTGCAATGCGTTGCGCCAAAGAAAACGACTCGCTTTACATTTTGAGTGATGGCTTCGACTATTGGATCCACAAAATTTTGCGCCGTGGCCTATCGGCATACAATGGTCCCGTAAAAAATATCCCTGTTTTTGCTTGCGGGCTCAACTTCGACGGAAACAACGTCGCCATCTCTTTCCCCTACTTCCCCGAGGGATGCGTCCACGGCTGCGCCACCTGCAAGCCGGCCCTTTTCGAGCAACTGAAGGTAGGCGCCGAGAAGTCCGTCGTCATTGGGGACGGCGTATCGGATCTCCTTCTTGCCAGGAATGCCGATTTGGTTTTGGCAAAAAACGGGTTGAGAGAGTTTTGCGAAAGAGCGGGGATTGCCTGCCGGACCTTCCGCGATTTTCGCGATGTGGCCCAGATCATCAAGACGCTGAAAGAGAGCAACGATGAGTGAAGAAGACCTTAGAAAACTGGAAGCGGAGTATTGTTCCTGGGGAGATGCCGTGCACTCCGCCGAACCGCCCAAAATGTTTGAGAGCTGTGAAGGTTGCTTCCTCTACGACCCTCAGGGAACCCCCTTCCTCGATCTCCAGATGGCCTCGGCTACAGCGAGCTTCGGATATCGGAACAGGCGACTCAATCAAACCCTCAAGGAGCAACTGGACCGTCTCCCTCAACTTGGCAGCCACTACCTCCACTCGGAAAAGATAGAGGTCTCCGCGCGCATCGCCCAATTATGCGAAAACATCTTCCACAAAAAAGGGAGAGTCCAATTCAATGTTGGCGGGGCCGTGGCTGTCGAGGATGCGATCAAGCTCGTGCGCAACTACACGCACAAAAACGCCGGCTTTGCGTTTATGGGCGGCTACCACGGGCGGACTTTGGCAGCCACCGCGATCACCTCCAGCTACCGCTACCGCCGCCGCTACGGCCATTTCGGGGACCGCGCCCATTTCATCCCGTATCCTTACTGCTTTCGCTGCTTTTACGGACTCAAGCGGGAAGACTGCGGGCTCTACTGCCTGAAGCAATTTGAAAAGATCTTTGACACCGAATACTATTCCTTTTGGGACTCCAAGGCCGGGGAATGCGAGTTTGGCGCTTTTTACATGGAGCCAGTCCAGGGAACCGGCGGTTATGTCATACCTCCGAAAGAATACTTTGTTGGCTTCAAAAAAATCCTCGCGGAGCGCAAAATCCTCCTGGTCGACGACGAAGTCCAGATGGGATTCTTCCGCACGGGAAAGTTCTGGGCCATCCAGCACCTGGATGTCGTGCCGGACATCATCGTCTTTGGCAAGGCGCTCACCAATGGCCTCAATCCCCTGTCCGGGGTATGGGCTACGGAAGAGATCATGAATCCAAAAATCTTCCCGCCCGGCTCGACCCACTCCACCTACGCCGCCAATCCGCAGGGAACGGCTCTCGCCCTGGAGGTACTGAGGCTCCTCGACGAACAGGACTATGAGAAAAAGGTCACAGAAAAAGGCCAGTACTTTTTGGCGCAGCTCAAAGAGCTGCAAAAAAAGTATCCCAAGATTATGGGCGATGTGGACGGGCTCGGCCTGGCCCTGCGGATCGAGCTGTGCAAGGAGGACGGAATCACGCCGAACCCTGAATTGACCCTGCGGGTCTGCCAGGAGGGCTTGAGGGGAGATCTGAAAAAGAACGGGAAAGACCACGGCGTGATTCTGAACATCGGCGGATACTTCAAGAATGTCTTCAGCCTCTCACCCTCGTTCGAGATCACCAAGGAAGAGATTGACCTGGCCGTGGAGTTCTTCGACCGGCTGATGCAGCGGTGCGTGAAATAGCGTGATTATGGGAAGACTTCGATCTTTTGTTGTGTTACCGAGACCAACTTTGATCCAGATGAGAGAGCAGCCTCAATATCGGACCACTGAGAATCGAGGACACGGAGAAGCCGGCTGTTGCTGCAATTGCCAACAGCGATATGAAGCACTTGCGGAGGGGCGCCAAAAAGCAAGGCACGATCATAGAAATCAACATCCTTGCTGAAAATAATAACCTGCTGATCTTTGCCTCATTTCCATAGATGCGTGTCCGTCGCTCTCAAAAGGTTTATGTCGGCCAGATGCTCAGCCTCATGACCCCGAGATTTCAGCCAGTGACAAAGGTGCGGCGGAAGATTCGCATCGACAAGGAATTTCACTTGTTCAACAGCACTTCGCGATGCGCCGCTTGCCGCGCTGCATATTCGAGACAGGCATCTACATCGGCCCTGTCTAAGTAGGGAAAGTCCTGCAGAATCTGCTCTGTCGTCATGCCGCCGGCCAGCATTTCAAGGATCTGGCTCACGGTAATGCGCATCCCGCGGATTGTCGGCTCCCCGCCGCAGACATCAGGCTTAATAGTGATTCGCTCAAGACCCATGATGGTATTTTAATAAGAACATGCCCTAAAGGCAATCTGATAAGATGTCAGGGCTATTGCCTATTTCCCATCTCCCACCAATATGAACGGGGCCCAGAAGTAAGGGTGGGACGTGGAAATAGAGGCGGGGATAGGGGTCGGGGATTGGAGTTTAGCTTCAGGTACCTCACCCAACTTCCCTATCCCTCCCACTCCCCTCCTGGCCAGCAAATCACTGCTCGTTTGTCCCCTGATCAACTCCAACTGGGCCTGCCTTAAGGCCTCCACCTTAGACATGGTCCTGAGATTCTTGTAAAAGCTGGCCATCAGGGCTGCCGTGCTGCTGTCCTCCACCTTCCACAGGCTGGCCACCACTGATGGGGTGCCTGCATAAATAAAGGCCCTGGTCAACCCGACAATCTCATCTCCTGTGGAAAGCTTCCCTAACCCCGTCTCACAGGCACTTAAAACTACAAGGTTGGCTTTGAGATCCATGCCGAAGATCTCCTTTACCTCCAGCCTCCCATCCTCCTTATCTTCTTTGGCCAATAACACAGCCGATGATAAAGGATCTTCCTCCTTAAGCTCCGCATGAGTGGCAAAATGGAGAATGTCGTGCTGCGGTGAAAGGGTTTTGCCCTTCTCCTCCGTGGCCTCTTTTTTTACGAGCACCGTAGATTGTGGGTAAAGCGTCGCTATCTCTCTGGCCTCAGTCTCAGCAAACTTAAGCTCCATCTTAGGATCTCCCAAATCCGGGTTACCAAAGGCCAAGACCTTCTCCCCCTTCGCCTTCCTCTTCTCCTGGGTGAACTGAAGCAAACTGGCGCTGGAGAGGTAATAAATAGGATACTTCTCGATCAGATAGCGGCCATCAGCGGCGAGCAGGGCATGAAAGGGGAGATAATGAAGAACATCGTGGGGGACGATGATTAGTTCCTTGCCACCCACATGAGGGAGAAGTGGATGAATGAGATAGTCATAGAGAGTAGTGGAGGCAACCCTAAACTTGTCTCTCTCATCTAGGGTAAAAATGGTCTCCCGTAGAGTCCTAACCAAACCAGCAAGCTGCTCTCTGGACAGTTGCACCCTCAGATACTGCATCGTATCTTTCTCAATGACCCAAACAAGGATGTCCCGCTGTGTAACAAAGTACTCAATCAACGTGGTCCCTGGATCAAGCAACTCCTGGATTTCCTTAACGGTCAAAGGCTCAACTGTCATCAAGGAGAGCTGCTCCTTGTCCTGTTTCCTGACCCTGGCAAGAAAAGCATTGTAGGCCTGCTCGGCCTCCCTCAGCTCCTTCCTCAAACCTGCCCTGTCTGCCTCCTCCTCTTCTCCACCCTGTAATCTTGCCTTAAGTCCGGCTATCCTCTCATTTAAAGCCCGCTCCTCTTCCAGCAAGCCACTTTTCAGCCGAGACAGTTGCACTTTGCTTCCTAAAACATCAAGGAACACTCGTGAGCGCGCCCTTTCATTGTAATTAAAAGCCTCGTCCGGTCTCCCCAATTGCAGAAAGGAACGTGTCAGGTTGACGTAGATGCGCAGATGCGGGCCGCCGAAATAGGACTGCCTATATTCTTCTGATTGTAAGACCGAGCGAGTTGATTCAACCAAGTGAATTGCTCTCTGAAAATATGCAATAGCTTCGTCGGGCTTACCAGATTGGTGAAGAACAGTACCGATACGACCGCTCGTTTCTATTATGGCGTCCGGCCTCCTCTGACTTTCGGCCAGAGCAAGCGCCCTCCGGAAGTATTCCAAGGCCTCCGAGAACATCTGGCTTTCAAGATAAATTTCACCAATGTCATGATATAGTTCCCGTTCTACCGGGGATCGCAGATTCCACTTTTTTATCAGCACAAGAGCTAAACGATATTGCTCAAGTGCCTCTTCCAACCGGCCTGACCGATGATACGAATCACCGAGCTTGGATCTGGCCGCTAAGACAGCGGTCTGGTGAGCTTTCATGGACGCGTCATCGCGCCTGGTCCTCGTGTACATTTCAGTTAGATACGCCTCTTGGAGCCGAAGGGAATTTGTATAAGCGAGAATAGCCTTCTCGTATTGTTGCTCACGCAGGAAGTCTCCGCCTACGAACAAGTGTAAACGGCCTTCCCAAAAGACCCTATTGATGCTCGAGGCAGGAAGCTCGTCAATAACTTTGAATCCTTTCTCGACGAGGTTACTAGCTTTGGAGAAACTGCGAATACTGCGATACGCAGGGATCAGAACGTCCAACGCTTCCAGCTTATATCCAGGCTCACCTAGTTTCTCCGCTATCTCCAAAGCCTTCTCGCCAAAAACAATCCCTTTTTGCAATTGTCCGCTAGCCCGGGCCGCTCTCGCAGCCTCTTTGTAGGCCAGCGCAGCAACCTTCAGGTGCGGTTGCGGAAACAAACTCGCAGCCGCGTTCTTTTCGGCCTCTCGGGCCTGCTCTTCGTAAGAAGCCAAGGCTTCCTTGATCTCGCCAGCCAAGATAGCCTTCTGCGTAGAAGAGGCCCTAGGCGCAAACCTGGGCTCAGGAGGGAGCGCGCAAGTCCACGTCAGCGAAAACAATAGGCTAGCTATTAAACAAACCCTCAGCTTAGGGTTGAGCACTTTGCCGCCCCTTGGAGCTTAGCTCTGTCTATGCTGGAAACTTACCGCCCTTACGACTGATCCCGTCCCCGTTACCACCTCAGTCACCTCCTGGATCTTTTTTCCATCCGTCAACGTGTAAGTCACCGCCTGGCCTTTGGTGACGCCGCCGACGCCGCGCTGCATGACGGCGATACGCTCTTTGATTTCCTGCGATGCGCGTTTCTGCCCCGCGTCATCTCCGCCCTCCATCTTGCCCAACAGTCCTCTTTAAACTACCCTGTTCTGCGTTTCTGAGAAGGCGATGCACTGGGCAACCGCTTCCACCATTTTCCCAGTGGACCTGAATTGGCCTTTTTGCGGAAGTAGGCTACCTGGTCTTCCAAAGTCAAATTCTTCGTTTCCTCGTATACTTTGCTTTGGGCCTGACGCTTGAATGCTATACAGTCAAATTCTCTTTTGCCCTTATTCTTTCTCATCTACCAAGACCTCCCTCGGCGAAATGATAGTCAAGATTCCATAGCCATGCAGAAGATTGATTCGATTATAAGCCTTCATCTTATCCAGGCGGACAATGTGTTGGAAGTTCCAAGAAACAATAGCATCAGCCCGCGCGATGGTCGCCGCAGCCACATGGGCAGCATCATTCGCCGAGCGGGCAGTTAAAATTTTCGCTTTTATATAGGCGTCACGGAGCTCAAGGACCTCCTCTGTTATATCGACTCTTTCCACGGCCTCTCTCGGTAATGAAGTGAGCAAAGCTCGCACCCGAGACGGCGCATCCTCCAGTTCTCTCAAGACGATTTCGCTCAGGAGCAATACCAAGCGGCCTCTAGCCACCGCCTTGATAAAGCGCATTGAGTCCTCGGCAAATTCACGGTCCAAGCATCCGCCGATGACCGAGGTATCAGAATATATTCGCAAAGGTCTCATTGGCCGTTACAATACTATCACTTCCCATCTCCCACCAATATAAACGGAGCCCAGAAGTAGGGGTGAGAAGTAGAGACAGAGACAGGGGCCAGGGATTGGGGTTTGGCCTCTGGCACCTCCCCCAGCCTCCCTATCCCTCCTACCCCTCTCCTGGCTAGCAAGTCACTACTCGCCTGTCCCCTGATCAACTCCAACTGGGCCTGCCTTAAGGCCTCCACCTTAGACATGGTCCTGAGATTCTTGTAAAAGCTGGCCATCAGGTAGGCTGTAGAACTATCCTCCACCTTCCACAGGCTGGCCACCACTGATGGGGTGCCTGCATAAATAAAGGCCCTGGTCAACCCGACAATCTCATCTCCTGTGGAAAGCTTCCCTAACCCCGTCTCACAGGCACTTAAAACTACCAGATTTGCTTTTAAATCCATTCCGAAGATCTCTCTTACCTCCAGCCTCCCATCCTCCGTGCCATCCTTGGCTAAGAGTATCGCTGAAGATAACGGATCATCCTCGTTCAGCTTCGCATGGGTGGCAAAATGAAGTATGTCATGCTGCGGTGAAAGGGTTTTGCCCTTCTCCTCCGTGGCCTCCCTCTTCAGAAGCACGGTGGACTGAGGATAGAGTCTCTGAACCTCCTGAGCCTCTAACTCCGCAAACTTTAACTCCTTATCAGGATCTCCCAAATCCGGATTCCCAAAGGCCAAAACCCTCCCTGCCTGTGCCAGCACGGCAGACAGGTCCCCCTTTGCCTTTCTCTTCTCCTTGGTAAACTGAAGCAGGCTGGCACTAGAGAGGTAGTAAATAGGATACTTCTCGATCAAATAACGACCATCAGGACTAACCAGGGCATGGAATGGAAGGTAGTGAAGGACATCGTGGGGAACGATGATTAATTCCTTGCCAGTGACATATGGAAGAATTCCCTCAATGAGGTGCTGATAGAGAACAGTAGAGGCTACCCTAAATTTATCCTTATCGCCCAGAGCAAAAATGGTCTCCCGCAGGCTCTTAACCAGGCCAGCACGCTTCTTTCTGGGAAGCTCAACTCTGACAAACCGAACCTTGTCTTTCTCGACAACCCAGGCAAAGATTTCCCGCTCAGTCACAAAGTACTCAATCAACGTGGCCCCTGGATCAAGCAACTCCTGGACTTCCTTAACGGTCAAAGGCTCAACTGTCATCAAAGAGGCCTGCTCTTTGTTTTCCTTCCTGACCCTAGTAAAAAAATCGGCATAGGCCCTTTCCGCCTCCCTTAACTCCCTTCTTAGTATCGCCCTCGCCGTTTGCCCGTCTTCATTTGTTTCCCCATCTCGACCTCCTAACCTCGTCCTGATCGAGACAATCCTCTCCTTTAAAGTTCTCTCCTCCGCCAGTAGCCCGCCCTTTATTCCCGACAGTTGCACCTTACTACCCAATACATCCAGGAAGACCCGCGAACGTGAGCGCTCAGTATAATTAAAGGCCTCCTCTTGCTTACCTACGTCTAGAAGAGCCCTTGTCATACCGGCGTAAGCACTTAGGCCCCCCGCAAAATAGGATCCCCTGTATTCCTCAGTCGTGATGAGAGAGCGGACAGACTCGATTTGCTGGATGGCTTTCTGGTAGTAAGAGATAGCATCGGCAGCCTTGCCCGTTCGCCCCAAAATGTCAGCAATACGAAGGCTCGCAGACCTGATCACGTTCGGCCTCTGTTGCTTCTCAGCTAAAGTTAGGGCTAGGTTAAATTGCTCGAGGGCCTGATGAAAATCCTTCTTCTGCCAAAAGATTTCTCCCATGCCCTGATGCAATGCGTTTTCATAAGGATATCTTAATCCCCACTCTTTTATGAAATTGAAGGCGCGTTCATATTGTTGCAGTGCGTCTTGCAATCGGCCTGCTCGACGATAGGCATCGCCTAAAGCCTCCATCTTGAGGATAATGCCGACGCGAGCTACTTCTATGTAAGGGTGGTCCTTCCTAAACCACCGGTAAAGGTCAGCCAGCCAGTCTTGCTGTAAATAAAGAGCGCGGGTAAAAGCAACAATGGCTTGCTCATATTCTCGCCGACGAACAAGATCCTTACCCAGATGCTCGTATAAAGAACTTTCCCGACTGAGACGGCGATTGGTGTTAGTTGGAATTTCCTCTACAATTTTTAAGCCTTTTTCTATCAGTGGACTGACCTGATCAAAATCCCTGATTGATCTTAAGGGCAAAATGAGATTACTAATTGCACCAATTTGAAGCTCGGGGCTCTTTGCCTTCTCAGCCGCCTCGAGCGCCTTCTTTGCGTGGGTAATCGACTTTTGCAAATCCCCATTAAATCGGGCCGCTCTAGCCGCCTCTATGTACGCCCTAGCTGCAGCATCCCAATACTGTTGAGGAAAGAAACTAGCCGCCGCGTTTTCTTCTGCCGTCCGAGCCTCAGACTCATAAAAAGCCAGTGCCTCTTTAATTTTTCCCCGTGAAAGAGCCCGGCGAGTATAAAAGACAGCACCCTCTCTGACCTCAAAATTAGGGTCGGGGATAGCACAACCGGAGGCCAAGAATAGCGCTAGGACAGCTGTTATCCAGGCAGCATATTTACTCTTTGATCTTCTTGTCTCACTCAGCCTGTTCATGATGTCGCCGAGGATCTCCCAGTCTCGATCCTTTTGCTATGTCCCATCCCCCACCAAGATAAACGGTGCCCAAAAGTAAGGATGAGCGGTGGAGATAGAGACGGGGCCAGGGGTCGGGGATTGGGGTTCCCCCGTAGGAACCTCCCCCAGCCTCCCTATCCCTCCTACTCCTCTCCTCGCCAGTAAGTCGCTACTTGCTTGCCCCCGTATCAACTCCAATTGCGCCTGCCTTAAGGCCTCCACCTTAGTCATGGTCTTAAGATTCTTGTAAAAACTGGCCATCAGCGCCGCTGTAGAACTGTCCTCCACCTTCCACAGACTCGCCACCACAGATGGGGTCCCAGCATAAATAAAAGCCCTGGTCAGTCCTACCAACTCATCCCCCGTAGACAGCTTCCCTAACCCGGTCTCACACGCACTGAGCACTACCAGACTAGCCTTCAAATCCATCCCAAAGACCTCCCTCACCTCCAGTCTCCCATCTTCTTTGCCGTTCTTGGCTAACAGCACCGCCGATGATAAAGGATCATCCTCCTTTAGCTCCGCATGGGTGGCAAAGTGAAGGATGTCATACTGAGATGATAAGCCCTTCGCCTTTTCCTCCGTAGCCTCCTTCCTCACGTACACACTGGACTTGGGATAAAGCCTCCTGACCTCTCCTGCCTCTAACTCCGCAAACTGCAAGTCCTTTTGCGGATCTCCCAAATCTGGATTCCCAAAGGCCAAGACCTTCCCTGCTTGTGCCAGCACGGCAGACAGGTCTCCCTTCGCCTTCCTCTTCTCTTTGACAAACTGAAGTAGACTGGCGCTAGAGAGGTAGCTCACGGGGGCGTCTTCAATAAGATATTTACCCTGACTCGAGTACAGCGCCTGAAAGGGTACGTAATGGAGGACCTCATGGGGGACAATGATGAGTTCCTTATCTTTAACATAAGGCAACGCAGGTTGGATGAGGAGATCGTAAAGCTCAGCCGCTATTCTCTGGTACTCCCTTAACGACCCGATTTCGGATGTGAGCTTTCTAAGGGAGTTAACTCTGCCGACAAGGTCTTTGCGAGGGGTCGCGATGGTTAAGCCATAAAAGCTATCTTTGCCAACCACCCAAAGGAACGTTTTCTCATCCGCAACAAAATATTCGAGCAAGATCTGCTTTGCGTCCAACAGCTTTTGCACTTCTTTCAAACTAAGCGGGTCCACCGTCATCAATGACGCCCGCTCGGCATTCTCCTCACGCAGCTTGGCTAAAAAGTCATTGTAAGCTCTTTTTGTAGCCTCGACTTCTTCGCCTGAGACTCCTGTCTCACCGTCTTCCTCTATAAATTGGAGCGCAGCGAGCTTCTCGCGCAATTCCCTTTCGTCATCCGCTAAAGCTACTTTCGCTGCAAGGACATCCAAGAAGGCGCGAGCCTTTCCTCGCTCAGCGTAGTGAAAGGCATCAGAATCTTCCCCTAAGGTCCTCAGCGCTAAAACGAGATCACGGTAAACTGATACCCTCCCCTCTAAGAACGTTTGCCTCAGTTCCCCAACCTTCAGAGAAGACCTCATATCTTCCACGTAACTCGCGGCTTCTTTCAGAAAAGAGACGCCCTCCTTCCATTGACCAAGGCGCATGTACGTTTGTCCTAGTCCATGCAGAGCGCGAGCAATAAGGAAAGGTCTTCCGGTCCGACGGCTTCGCCGCAACGCGTCCCTAAAATAATATTTAGCCTCCTCCAAGTCCCCCTCAAGCATCGCAATGCGCCCGAGTCCTATTCGCGGAACTACTGTTACGACTCGTCTCCCTAATATCTTATGTGGATCGATAGCAAGCTCAAAAAATATTTTTGCCTCTTGAAGATTGCCCTGATTTAAGTACGCCTCACCAAGCGCGCTGAGGGTGTAGAAATAATTCGAAATCTCGATCAAGCGCCCCTTCCGCGACCAGTCAATTAGTTTCTCGTATATCCCTTTTGCCCTGAGAAGGTTTGCAATTGCACCCTCGTGATTCCCAAGCGCTCCATCAACCCGAGCCAGATACCAGTGGCTATCAGCCAAGCGCCTTTCCCTAAATTGAAGATCAGTATGACTTGACGCGAGCCCCATCATAAGATTCGCGTAGTACCTCGCACCGTTAAACTCGCCAATCTCGAGAAATGCCAAAACTAGTTTCAAATAAGCCTGGTATGTGATCTCGTGGTTACCTTTTAGGTTCCTAACGATATCCAAACTCTTCAAGGAGTGATTGACAGCTGTATGAAAATTGCCGCTATATAACGCGACAGTGGCAGCCAGTATGTACGCAAAACCAGCGTCACGAGTCTTTCCTAGCTTAATAGATTCCTGCCCAAGAGACTCGTAGTAGGCAAGGGCTTCGCTACCTCTGCCTTTTCGAACTGTCTCTGCAGCGGCAAGAATGGATAGCGGATAGCTCTTCGTGAAACGAGGTTCGGCCTGGGCTCTCTCCCCGGTCAAAAGTCTAAACTTGTAGGTACCTACAGTTTCGCCTTTGGTGGATACAACTACTTTCCACTCGCCAAGGCGGTCAGCAACCTTCTCACTACGCACAAAGCTTGAAGTCCACCACCACGAACACCGCACACAGCCGGTAATCCGTGTATCAGCTTGATACAAACGGTCATTAGGGTCAAACCATTCAATCTGTATGGGCAGGTTTTTGAATGGACGGTTCATTGCGAAGAGAAAGTATACGTGGGAATCGCGGTCGTTATAAAATTCTTCAACGGACGGTGGAAGATCAGCATCTTGAATCGAGCCTCCTGTTGGAGGAAGCTCCCGTGCAAAGCGCGCATGGCGTACGCGTACTATTGAAGCAGTCCTGCTACCCGTGGCATAGGGATCGCCCAACACGCAGCCGCTCAGGCTCAAAAGAGCAACAACAGTGTTGCACAATAGGAAATCTCTCCGAGCGCGAATACATCCCAACGCGCTCAAATATCTCAAAGCAACATCAGCTAACAAAATCCACATCGGTCTGCAGAATTTTGTGACGGACTGCCCGAAACTTGGGCTCCTCGAACCAATCCCGTTTGAACCTCAGTTTATCTATGCTGAAAACTTACCGCCCTCACCACTGATCCAGTTCCGGTGACCACCTCGGTCACCTTCTCAATCCTCTTTCCACCACTCAACGTATAGACGGCCGGTTGGCCCTTGGCGACAACGGCAACGCCACGTTGCATAACACCAATTCTCTGCCTGATCTCTTCGGAGAAGCGCTTCTTTCCGGCGTCGTCTGTCGCTTCCATTCTCGCAAGTAATCCTCTGATATCCGACATGGGTTTTTCGGAGGCCAGCACATAAATAGTTTCTGTGCCAGGGTTTTCATCCAGCCAGAACCAGAGATCCTTAGATGGAACCACGATCTTTCTCTCGCCTTCAACAAACTCTCCCTGATCAATTTTGGGATCAGGAAAAATCTGGCTGGCTCTACCCTGGCTGTCGTACAGGAGGATATACACGTACGCAGGACGGTTGGTCTCTAGGTGCACCTGCAAATTGTCATAAGAGCGGAGAATGCTTCCCTCGCCGATCACAACTTCGGCGTAACGACCATCAGCTTCTTTCCTCTGGCCAATGATGTTCATGCTCAGACTTAGAGGTGCAGCAACTACAGGCGGAGCAGGCTCTTTTTTTGAAGCTACTTCCTGTTTCGTTTCTGCTGGAGGCAAACTCTCTTGAGGCTTTGCAATGGTGGTAGATTCTTTTGGTTTTACAACCTCTGGAAGTTTTTTGACTTCTGCCGTGGTTACCGGCTGTTTGGATTCAACTTTCTCCACCGCCTCAGTCTTTGCCTCTTCCTCTTGAGAGGCTTTAGGATAGAAGATGAAGTAGCCAGCAATGGCCAAGGCCAGCAAAAAGACACCGAGGAGTGGATAGAGAAAAGAGGAACTTTGCTCTGCCGGAGTAGACTCACGTACTCCTGTTTTCTCGGAAGCTTCCTGGGCGGCAGAAAGAAATTCAAATGTCGGGTCGCCATAGAGCATATAACTGGCCCAAACGATAGTCTCCTCTCCGTAGGCCTTGATGAGATCCTCACGCGCCCTACGGACCGCCTCGCCGACCTTTTCGCCCAGAGCCAAGTAACCGTAGAAACTCTTGGCAAACTGACAGCTAGGTTCATCAAGAATTTCCCAAAAAGTCCCAATGTAGTGCTGCACTCCTGACAGGAGATAAGCATTGGCAAGTCCGAAGATCTGCTGCTCGTACCCTTCTTGGATTTGCCACTCCCCTGTCTGGCCGCTTTGGCAGGCGTTGGAGAAAACTAAGAAAGGCATGGGCTGAAGCCCGCCCATAGCGGAAATCTCGCTTGCCCTGAGCCTCCCGTCACTTAATAGCCAGCCGCTATCTGAGGGATTTTCCGCCCGATAGTCGGCGTGACCCGAATAATGGACAATGTCGTAGTCGCGGAGATTTTTCTTGACAAAGGGAATATCTATCGGGTCGCTTTTGAAATCGACGTGAAAGGTTTCCCTCTTGTCGTCCAGGAAGTCTTTTACATCCAACCCTTCACGGTAGGAAGCCTCTAGGTTCCCACGGGGATCGGCTAGGACTAGTACTTTGAAGGGAGCCTTTAAGCTTCGGCTTGATGAAGAGGTGAGTGCCTGACGGGTGCTGACGATCCTGCCCATAGCAAAGCGGCGGCAGAAGAAATTGCGACCGCCGAAAAGGAGCTCCCACGGGATATGGACCAGCCTATCGTCCAAATAAAGGATGAGGTTTGTGGCCGTGGTGGAATTTAGTTTTTCTTTTGCTTTGGGTGGGATTAAGAGATCAAAAAGGATCTGCCCGGACTTTTTGAGGTCAACTAAGATTTCCGGCGGGATTCCGGCGCGTTTATTGGCGCGGTTGAGCAGCCCAATAATTTCCTGACAACTTTTTTCGACCTGTGTCCAGGATACTTCCGAGTCCTCGTATGGACGGAGGGTCCGCTCACCCCTTTCGGTCTTCTCGTAAACACTAACCTTTATTCTTTGATCTTCACGAGAAACCTCCAGGACAAGATCTCTGTCGCTCACAATGACCCTCCATGACAGGCTTTTTGGGTCTAGCTACATCACTCGATCAACCTCAATCGAATCGTTCCCACTGGAATCCCGGTATCAGAAATGGCCAGATTGTATTCTCCTCGGGGAATCCGGTCAAATGCTATCTTACCTTCCCGGGCCAGATAGGAGGCCCGCTCACGCCCCCCTGAAAATAGGCTCATGCGGAGGCTTTCCCCTACACCACGTCCTTCTTCCGTCACGCTAACAACAACCCGGCAAAGTCCTGGTTCCACCGGCTCTACTTCAACGCCAACCTTAAATCTCTCCATCCCCTGCTCGACTTCGATGACGCCGCTCTCCACAGGACCCTTTTCTCCTCGGACAGCAACCGGCGCGGCAGCTAAAATCGGGCGGCCCGAGGTACTTACAAGCTCCAGCGAGCCCTTTACGACCCGCACTACAAGATCGAGGAAGTTCTCTGGTCCACGAGCCGGCCGAACCAGAGACATGGCCCTCTCTATAAGGTCTTGGGGGACCTTTTCCGCCATCGTTTCCTGCGACGCCTTATGGACAGTGACAATCTCGTTCAAGCAACTGGAACAATCGGCGAGATGGACCTCTATTTTCTCTCTTTCGTTTTCCGACAGCGTACCGCTAAGGTAGCCAGCCAAACTTTCCTCTTCGGGACAACCGACTCTTTCCCTGCTTCGCTGTTTCTTATTTAGCAAGTGCCGGAGAATTCTTTCAATTGTCTCTTCATCTGGGTTAATCAAAACTGCCTCCTAAAAAATGCCGCGTTATCGTTTGAGAGATACTGTAGTCATCACAGTGCTGTCCCGAACGGCTTCTCCCTCGCCTACTGAGGAAGAGACTACCGCAATGCCCCTCATACCTTGAGAAACCCGCTGAAATGGCCCAGTAGAAAGAGTAGCTCCTTCTGGCTCTTTAAAGGGCTTGCGGCTGGCCAGGGCGGTAAGAGATTCAACGCCAAAGGGAGCCTTTACACGAAAAGCAAAGCGGTCTTCTGGGCTAGGTATGGTGAGCACCGAGCCCCCTTGAACCCTGCTTTCTGGCCGGTAACTGTTCGGAAAAATTTGGTAGGTCTGCTTGTTCGCGTCTGTATAGTAGAGGCGCACGTAAGCATCCTGGCTGACACGAACCATCACGTACATCTCTTCTCCCTCAGTATAGATGGCGCCTTTCCCTCGGTCGGTCCAAACCTCCACCTTTAAAGGCTTGGCGGGATCAACAGCCGAGGGTGGGGCAATACTTTCCTCGAGCAGCTCGTTCAACCGCGCCGCTTCAAGGTTAGCCGGAGCCGAAGGCTGCTTGGGAAGCACAGAAGATGGGAGCAAGCAGCGGGAAACCCCCAGGAGCGTATCCTCGCTCCTCTCGCGCATTGAGATGAGCAGGTCAATCCCCTCCGGATTATCCCAATAATTCCCGCTAATGACGACATCGGCCCCAGAGCTTTCTGCCAGGGCGGTTACTGCCTTAGGCTTGCTGATACCTCCGATCCCTCGTAGCCTGGGAGTCTCTAACAGAACGAAGTCACCCGAGCGAGTGAGCTGCTCCCGCAACCGCTCCTTTAAGAAAAGACTGAGGGGACTTCCGTATTCGGTATTTCTGTAACTGATCTCACCAAGAACTGCTCTAACCGGCCTGCCCATTCCACCTTGAACGCGGGAAATTTGCGTCAACTCGTCTACGACAGACCTGAAGAGGCCATCTAGACCTGGACTAGCCTCCTGTCCGGAGGAGGGAGGCAAAGAAGTAACGGGAGAGGGCGGGAGACTCATTGGCGGCCTGCCAGGTTGAGGGTATGGTTGAGGATATGAAGGACGCGGACCCGGCGGAAACTGCGGCCCACCACCGGCCCCCGGCGTAGGCGGAAACTGAGGGGGGCTGCTAACTCCCGGCGCAAGACGCATGGCCTCAAGGATCATTCTAAAGATCGATTCCGCCATCTGCATTGACTTTGACGTAGCCTCAGGCATGCCACCTCCTGGCATGGCGCTTCCAAGTGATGGGGAAGGAAAATTAGGGTCCATGGGCGGCCCCATGCCGGGCATCGTAGCAACCGGATACGCTTGTGATGGAAGAGGTTGAGGGACAGTACCCACCACTGCCCGGATCGCCGTCTGTGTGGCATGGAGCATGTCCGTCTTTCGGAGAAACTCTTCGCGCGAGATTAGTCCAACATTGTACTGATGGCAGTAGCGCTGGTAGTGCGAGATCATGTCGCCAGTTATCGAGTCAAGGGCGAGCAGAGGTGTTGAACCAAACCCGAGACCCAGACCCGGACCTTGAGGCGCATTAATGCTGGCTTTGATCTCCTGCCCTGCCTGAGAAAAGTAGCCACGGCAGTCAACTAGAGGCCCTCCGCCAACCCGCTCTCCTTCAAGCACCCCTGTCGGCCCGCTGATCTGCTGCATGGCGCAGCCGGCAAGGATAAAAGCCATATAGATGCCTGCCGCAACCTTCTCAAGGGCTTTCCTATCTAATTCTAATTTTAATATGCTCGGCATATCTGCCCCTTTTGTCTTTCAACACCGTTCTTTATTGCTTCCATAGGCGGCTATTTTTCCTGACTCCTATCGTCTCTTGCCAAGTACGATGGTTTTTCGAATACAGGCAGAGTTGCCATATAGGCTCACAACGGCATCTTTACATTCGCCCGTCTGGATCATCCTGGCAACTTCCTGGTTTTGCTTCGCCTTTGGCCTAAAGTAATTGATCGTATCGTTTCTTACTCCCTTACTCTTTGGCAGGTCTTTACACTTTGATGTTACGCGCAAAGTCTCAGGGTTTATAGCCGACACTTCATTTACCAGTTCCTGGTCTGCCAAAGCAACAGCGCGGGCCCTTTGAAGCAGCGACAGTCTACTCCATAGCCCCTTTACCTGCTCGTACTTGATATCGTGGCGCATAAATGCAGCATCCATGACATCGCACGGAGCTTTGTTCCCGTTGCTGCCGCCTGACCAACCAGGCCCTCCCCAATTACCATAAATAGGCCACCCTATTGCATTGACCACACTAGGGGGCATTAGCAACGTGATGCCTATGCTAAAAGCAATAACTCCAGAAAAAATTCTATGATTTCTCATGGCTCCCTCCTTAACTGAGATTTTGGCTTTCTGCCCAAATAGACGGGAAACCGGCCGACTTCTTACAGGCGGCGGACAGAGAAAGATCTCTGTCCGCCATCCCCTGCCCCCAGCTATCTCCTACGGACTGTCTTGGAACCCCGATACGGGTCCAAGTATTTCCGGGCGGCCTCAAGATTTTCACGGTACGTCCAGCCGTCCCGACGGTTGCGGAGCCAGGCTCCGGTTGCCACTGCATAGGGTGCAGCAGTAGTAACAATCGCAGTCGCGCAGGATCGGCCAGGTACCCCGACCGTTGCCATCTCCACCGCGCATCCAACACCTGCCACGCCAGCGCTGGCCGGCCGTACCGACGCTGCCACTAGGCTCAGTACAGCCACACTACAAAGAAACGTTGCCTTGTTCATAGTTCCCTCCTCCTTTGGGTGAAATTTTTTCTTCCTGCCCAAATAGACGGGAGGAACGGGGATTTCTTACAGGGCGGCGGCTTTCCTTAGTGTTTCTCGTAACTTAGCCAAGACACGGCTCTTCTGGGTATAGACGGCACTCACAGAGACCTGAAGAATAGCAGCAATCTCTTCTGGCGGGAGCTCTCTGCGATAAGAGAGGTCAAGGAAAAGACGGTCCCGTGGGGGCAGGCCTCGCAGGGCTTTGGAAAGCAGCTTCTCTTCTTCAAAATCAATTAGCGAAGCTGGCGGGTCAGGCTGGCCGGAGGGAAGGCTCTCAGTTACTTCTACAGATGGGGCGCCCTGTTTTCTCAAGAAATCGATAGTCAGTCTTGCCGCAACAACCCTGAGCCAACTCGCCAGACTGCATCCGCGGTCACCTCTGAACTGACGAAGCTTTTTGAAGTCGTTTTGGACAAGCGAGAGAAAAACTTCCTGAAAAAGGTCCTCAACTAGATCGGTGCGAGGGTCGGAGTGATAAAGACCGAAGGTCCTTCTGATTGTATGATAGACGAGAGATGAATACTGCAGGACGAAGGCATCCCAGGCTGCCTTGTCGCCGTTTAGACAACCCGTAAGAAGGGTTTTTTCCTTCTCAGTCATTACATCTTACGCCCTTAACCCCACATACCCCGTCATCTCGATGGAACCCAGGCCCTAGGCGAGTCTCTGGTACTTCAACTCCAGCACTACTTCGCCGGCCAGAGACGAAAGGTCTGGCGCCCATGGATGCGGTAGGTATGAAAGTCCCGTTGGTCTAGAGTGAAGATCTCCCGAAAGCCTCGCTCTTCAGCCAAACAAACCAGGGAGGCATCGGCCAGATCCATCGGATGGTCCCGATACTTTCGCATTAAAGCCTGTATATGCCCGTGATGCTCGGCTCCCTGCGGCGCGATTTCCAGGTCACCACCCTGAAGGATCCTCCAGAGGGCCTCCTGCGCACGCCATCCCCCAGCCTCTCCCAATAAATACATCGCCTCTGTGAACGCCGGCCACGTGGTGAGCATTGGACCGGTGAACCTATCCAGGCAAGCCACACAGGCACCGTGGTCAGGTTCGCCTCGATCAATAAGGGCCACCAACGGTCCAGCATCCGTGAGGATCATCGCGCCCTCTTCTTAGCCAGAGCCCGTCGAAAAGCCATCCCCGTATGCCGGGCACGGCCACCCGAGGTCTTGATAAGCCCAATGAGCGGGGCCAGCCTCACAGCCAGGGATGGCCTTACCACCTCCTCGCACCTTTTGGCTACCGCCTCCCGAATCAGCTCAGACTGGGAAATTCCCAGAACTCGGGCAGCGCGCTCTAAGCGGGATTCCAACCGACTATCCAAGCGCACACTCTTGGCCATGGAAACCTCCTTTTGTAATACAAATTTATCGAATGTATTACACAGATGCCCTCTAATGTCAACACAGGAGAGCTGCCTCCGCGCACCCCCTATTATACTTTCAATCTCCCCGCATAGCCGGTCATCTCCACATAACCCAGCCCCTGAATCGGCCTTTTCTTGTAGCTCCCGCGCACCTCAACACTTCCCTCCCAGTAAGTAACTCTTGTGCTTTTGCGCGTGTCCAGCTCCTGCTCGCGGAAGAACGGCGCAATCTCCAGCTCGATCTGCTCGGATGGGACCGTAACCCTCCACCGCATCGGGTAGTTACCACTGCTCTTGACGCTTTTCCACCGCTCCAAAACTTCCACGCGAAAATCATCAAGAGTAAGATGCCGGGTAGAACCATCTTGATAGATCAACGTGCCACTGGAATAAGGGTCGGGCGACCCGTCCCGCCGGCGCATCAGATAGAGCATGATCTCCGTTTTGTTATCGAGCTGGATGCTGAACCAGTCCCAGCCCACTTGGTTTTCTCCCAGTTGGTTGCTACCGAACTCGTGGTCCATCCAGCTCAAACCCCGAACTCTTTCTCTCTTTCCCCCAATTTCGAATTCTCCTTCTGTCTTCATCCGCGTGAAAGAATAATAATAGGAGGCCTTGCCTTTTCCCTCGCCCTTTTGACTCAGCCCCCTGTCCCCGTGCAAAACCGGCGGTTTGAGCGGTGTCAAGTACAATTTCAAAGCCACATCCCGATCTTTTATTTCCATAATATGGCTCTGCCTGCTGCCCTCGATCTTCCACTCTTCGTTCCAAACCAGGTAGCGATCGACCGCGGCGCCAGCCTTGTCCCTGTAACCGCGGTTGGCCCTTTCCCGAAAGAGAAACTTTTTCTCCTGTTTGTCTGAGAGGGCAAAATGGGCGAGATAGAGTTCGGTAAAAAGCGGCGCCTTATCTTTCTCTTGCTTCTGGCGATCGCGCAAGCCGAAACGAAAGAAGGTGACCTGATAGCCATATTTTTTTCCGCCCTCGGTCTCCAAATGGCCCGTGTAGTACCACCACTCGGTCTTAAAATCGGGATGAGAAAAATGGTCTCGCGGAAAAGAGATAGTTCTTCCGGGCAAGGCAAGTTGATAAGTAAAGGAGGAGGCAAAGGAGAAAACAGCTATCAGCCCGAGCGCGCGCCAGCAGCGGGGAGCCTTTGAAAGGGGTAGCATGTTTGAGACAGGACCAATGTGGTGTTATAAGGTCGCTTATGGAAAAAACAGGATACACCCCCTCAGAACTCCTCACAACCCCGGCTGATCTCAATAAAAAAATAGGAGAGCCCAACTTAGTCCTTATTGACACCCGGCCAGCCGAAAAGCTCGCTCAGGGCCACATCCCGGGCGCTGTTCACTTCGACCTTTTCGGCCTGAGCCTTATCGACACCAACCCAGCCCCGCTGAAGGCCTTCATGTATATGATCTGCCACGTCCTGGAGATGCGCGGCGTGAGTGAAGAAAAAGAGGTCGTCCTCTACGAGGAGAATTCCGGTATGCGGGCTGCGCGCGGATTATGGTTTCTGGAATACTTCGGCCACCCCAATGTCCATGTGTTGGACGGCGGCATCCAGGCCTGGCGAGAGGCCGGATACCCGATCACAACCGAGGCCGTCTCTCCCAAGGCCGCGCAATTCAAAACAGCGGAGAGACGGGATCTCTTGGCCACGGCTGATGACGTGCTCAACTCTCTTGGGAGAAAAGATATCTGTATCGTGGACACCCGCAGTGATGACGAGTACCTGGGACGGAACATCCGCGCCGCCCGTGGCGGGGTAATCCCCCGGGCTGTGCATCTCGAATGGACCAACAACCTCGACTCAAGCGGAAAATACAAATCCGCGGCAGAGCTTGGCCAAATGTATGCCAGCTTAGGCGTGACCCCCGACAAGGAGGTCATTCCCTACTGCCAGGGGGGCTACCGCTCCGCCCACACCTATCTCGCCCTCCGGCTCGTCGGCTTCCCCAAAGTCCGCAACTATCTCGGCTCCTGGGGAGAGTGGGGAAACCGGCTAGACCTGCCAATCGAGAAGCCGTGGGAGAAAAAGTGAAGATTGCGGGCCAGGTGGCTGTCGTTACCGGCGGTGGCAGTGGGCTTGGCCGCGCCATGGCCCTGGGACTGGCCCGAGAAGGGGCCAAGGTCCTTGTCGCGGATGTCAGAGAGAGCGAGGGAAAGCAGGTCTTAAAAGAGATCCAATCTCTCGGCGGCAAAGGCGATCTTTTTGTCGGCGATCTCAGCCAAGAGAAAAACGCTGAATACATGGTTGACTTTTGTGTCCAAAGGCTGAGCGGATTGGACATCCTCGTCAACAACGCAGGCTTACGAATGGAGAAACATAACGACGGGACCTACGAGACCTGGAGATGTTTGAAAATGCGACCCGCGCACGAGCTTCCCGTGGAGGATTGGGACCTTGTACTCAATGTCAATCTTAGGGCGGTTTTCCTGTGCACGCACTTTGCCCTGCCGCGCATGATGCAACAGCGAAGGGGAACCATTATCGGCATCTCCTCCAATGCAGGAAGCCATGGGGTGCCGGGCAAGAGCGCCTACTGCGCTTCGAAGCATGCGGTGGAGGGGCTGATGAAGACCATCGCTGAAGAAGTAAAGGAGTACGGCATCAGCGCCAATGCCATCCATCCCGGAGGCCGCGTGAATGTCGATGGACGTGGCGGACAACCGCCTGAGGTCGTCGTGCCATTGGTCCTCTTTCTTGCTAGCCAGGACAAACCTGAAATAACCGGCCAAACCATCAGCGCAAAGGAGTGGAATGAGGGGAAAGTGGATTTGCAGTTAAAGAGCTAGTTCAAGAAAGGATGCCCTGAAGCTCAAGCTGGTGTGAGCCAATCTAAATCTGCAATCCTAGAGAGATCCAAAAACATCTGGATTCTCTTCACGGCGCTCCTGACCTTCTCCCTAGTGAACGGAGGATCTGCTATGGCTATGGAGTTAAAGAGTTCTGCTTTCCAGAGCGGCGCGGAGATCCCACGCAAGTACACGTGCGACGGCACCGATCTTTCGCCTCCGCTCAGATGGGAGAATACGCCGGCTGGGACAAAGGCTTTTGCTCTGATCGCCGATGACCCAGACGCTCCGGTCGGGACGTGGGTACACTGGGTAATCTATGACTTGCCGCCGGAGCCAAAGGAGCTTGCCGAGGGTATTGCCACGAGCGAGACCCTGCCTAACGGCGCCAAACAGGGAATCAATGATTTCAGGAAGGTCGGCTACGGTGGACCCTGCCCTCCGCCTGGGCCTGCACACCGGTACTTTTTTAAGCTCTACGCTTTGGATGCGCTGACCAATCTAAAGCCGCGCGTGACAAAACAGCAACTCCTCGATGCAATGAAAGGCCGCATTCTAGCCGAGGCCCAACTCACGGGCCGGTACAAGCGATAAAACCCTCATTTAGCCTTCTCAAACTTCAGCACGAAGCGGTCGCTCTTGCCGCGATCCACGAACACGCTCTCGGTGCGCGGGTCTTCAGGATGACGCAACATCTCCCCTTCTTGGACCAAAACAAAACCCGCCTCAGTTACCTCTTTGACCACCATGGCTTTGTCAATTCGATGCAGGCTTTTGGTGACCTCATTGCCGCTGCCCTCCTTGGCCGCGTGATCCACGATGCCATACGAGCCGCCCGCTTTTAGCGCGGCATAGACCCTTCGGTTCATCGCCGTTCGAACTCCAGGCTCGAGATCATGGTAGTTCAGGTGGATAAGGGCAAAATCGAGAGAGCTATCAGCAGGCAAGCCGAGCTCACTCATCTTCCCCTCGATAAGCTTAACGTTTGCGTAGAGGGGATTCTGGAAGCGCGCGGCTAGCTCCTTCCTAACTGTTTGGGCGGCTGCATAAACCATCCCCTTATCTCCCACCAACTGGGAGAGAAGCGCAGCGTAGTATCCCCTACCTGTCATGATATCGGCCACCTTGTCGCCGGATTTGACGCCGTAGAATTTGAGCGCCTCTTCAGGCTTACGCACGGCATCGAGGCTCCGTTCGTTTGCCGGGCGCTCGGGGTTAGCAAGGATCGCGGCGAAGTCTTGCGACCAAACCGGAACTGCAACGAAGCTCGGCAGAACCAGGGCCATTAGCCCTAAGCACGCCCTCACTACAGAATATCTCCACATACGATTTTTTCCTCGTCGGAACGACATATCACATTCCCTGCTTTTTGCTCAAAGACTTGCCCGGCCTAGGCCTTGAGTTTACGAATGACCGGGACTCGCCAGGCCACAAGCACAGCCAGAATAATCACAATCAAACCCATCATGCCAACAGTAGCCGGCGCGCCGATAAAGTGCGCGGTCACCCCGGCCAGCAAAGATCCGGCAGGCGTAAGCCCGCGGTCCAGCATATAGAGACTCATCACGCGACCACGCAGCGCATCCGGGATAATCATCTGGACCATAGTCATGGTAGTCGCCATAAACACGATCTGGCAGCCGCCCACCGCAACCAACATTAGAAGAGCCAGCGGGAAAGAGGTGGTGCGAGAAAACAAGAAAAGGAAGATGCCCAGCAGGATCAGCCCTCCCAACACCAATAGCCCTTTGCGCCGAAAACTATGGGCGATAGAGGCCAGCAGCAGAGTTGACAGCAGCGCTCCCACCCCCGGCGCGGCCATCAGCATACCAAGCCCCTCTGGACCCACCCTGAGCACATCCTTTTGAAAGATAGGCATCAAGGCCTGATACGGCAATGCGAAGATACGTGGGACCAAGTCCGCTAGCAGCAGCGCGAATACGGTCGGGGTGGACCACACGTAGGCAAACCCCTCCTTTAGATTAGCGACCACCGTGGATTGGCGCGCCTGGACAGGAGTAGGAGGCACTCGCATAGCGTAAATCGTAACCAGCACACCGGCGTAAGCAAGGCCCTGGACAAAGAAGTTACCGGCAGCCCCAAACAGCGCGATCAGCAATCCGCCCAGGGCGGGGCCGATGATTTTGTTGAGGTTAAAGCCTGCGGCGTGGAGCGCGATGGCGTTCGTCAGCTCTTCTTTGGGCACCAAGTTTGGGACCAGAGTTTGACGCACCGGCTCGTTAAAGGACCAGGCAGCTCCAGTGATCAGCGTGAACAGAAACAGATGCCATATCTCCAACAGCCCCGAAGCCACCAGCGCACCCATTCCCAGCGCGGTGACCAACAGAATGGACTGCGTGTTGAGCAGGAGCTTGCGGCGGTCCATTCGGTCCGCGGCCACGCCTGCGATGGGACTGAAGACAAGAAACGGCAGCGCCCGCAGCCCATTGAGCGCCCCCAGTAATACCGACGAGCCGGTTAGATCGTAGAGCAGCCATCCCAGGGTTATCTGCTGGATCCATTGTCCCGCGCTCATCAACATCGTGCCGACCCAGAGATAGCGATAATCCAGATGACGCAGAGAGGAGAAGGTTTGCAATCGGAACCGCGCGGCCAGCGGGCCTGCCTTGTGTTCCGCTTGCATTGTAGAGGGCTCTTCCAATTAGTTGTTTCCTCAGCCGGTGCGTTTAGTGCGCTATCGTTTTATTATTATCAGGGTTTTGCCTCGGTCGCTAGGAAATTTTTACTTTGAATTAAGGGTGGCACTATGGTAGTTCAGAAACAGAAAGCAGAAGAATAATGACCCCACCCAAAGGCCTGAGGCATTTTCTAGATCTTCTTAAAAAGAACGGGGAGCTACTCTCTGTTGGTGAAGAGGTCGACCCGAAATTTGAGGTCTCCGAGTATTTGCGACAATTCGATAAAGAGAGGGGACCAGCCTTGCTCTTTGAGAAAGTAAAAGGCCAACCGGTGCGCATCGCCGGCAACCTGGTCGGCACCGGAAAGAGGCTCGCCCTCGCTTTCGGTCTTCAAAGCGAGGAAAAACTTTTGGAGACCTACCAGAAGAGAAGGGCACGCAGGATAGAACCCAGGAGAGTCAGAAGCGGGCCGGTAAAACAGGTCGTTATCAAGGATAAAAAAAGGGTCGACCTCAACACCCTGGCTATACCCACTTACCATGAAAGAGACGGCGGTCCCTACATCACTTGCGGCGTCCTTACCGCTAAAGACCCGGTGACCGGCTTAAGGAGCATGGGTCTGCACCGCCTTCAGATCAAGGGACGGAACAAGATGGGCGTACACCTCACTAACCCGCCGATCTCCCGCTTTGCCTCAGAGGCGGAAAAAAACGGCAAGCCTCTAGACATAGCGGTAAGCCTGGGAGCGCACCCGGTCATCCTGCTTGCGTCGATCGTGAGCTCCCCCAGCGAAGACAAGGTTGCCATTGCAAGTAGTCTCTTGGGAAGCCCGATCGATCTGGTAAGATGTGAAACCGTTGATGCCGAGGCGCCGGCATATGCCGAGGCGGTCATCGAGGGGAAAATCCTGCCGCAGGTCCGTGAGATGGAAGGGCCTTTTGGCGAAACCTCAGGCTACTACTTTTCCGATAACAGCTACGTCATCGAGGTGACCGCGATTACCCACCAGAGGGATCCCATCATCCAGGCCCTTCACCCAACAGTTCATGAGGTGACGCTCCTGGGAGGTCCGGCGGGCGAGGCCGAGATGATCCGAATGCTGAGAGAAAGAGGTTTCACAGTGACCGACCTGGCCATTAGCCCATCCAGCAACCGCGCTCATGTGGCTCTCTCGCTGCGCAAAAACCACGACGCCGAGCCCCGGCAGCTCCTCCACTTTCTGCTCTCCGGCATTTCCTACATCAAGCACGCCGTGGTCGTGGACGATGATGTCAACGTCCGTGACCCGGAGGACGTCGAGTGGGCAATGGCTACCCGTTTTCAGGGAGACGAGGACTTGGTGATTATCCCTAACTTAAAAGCCCGGGGCATTGACCCGTCTAAAAAAGAAGGCCGTTTCATGACCAAGGTCGGCCTGGACGCCACCGCGCCGCTAGCGTTAAGAGAGAGGTTCAAAAGGATCAGCGTCCCTGCTGAGGTCAGAGAGAAAGTGGCCGGGGCGATTCCAAGACTTCTAGGACAATACAGCAAGGCAAAATGACAATGGGAAAAGAAACAGGACTCACGATTTCGGCGCGCGAGCTTTTACGCGCCATAGCCCGTCGACCGAAAGAGAGATCGTTCAATGTCTTAAGCGGAGGTAATGAGCCATGATGAAAAGAGGCACCGCTGTGTTGGTCATTCAGGCCGCGCTGTGCGGGACTGTTGTACTCTTTCCCGGAAACGGCAGCGGCGATGCGATTTTAGACGAGGCCAAAAAAGAGGGGCGGGTCGTTTTTTACGCCTCGATGGAGATTCAGAACTCCCAAAGGCTGGTCTCTCTATTCGAGAAAAAGTATCCGTTTATCAAGGCGAACGTGACCCGAATTGGCTCTGAAAGAATGACGACGCGCTTAGTTTCAGAGGCGCAAGCGGGAAAGGTGAGCGCCGACGTCGTTCATCAATCCGGCTTTGATTTTTATGGCGTGCTGCAAAAGGGACTATTCGAGAGCTACAACTCTCCAGAGAGATCGGCATTGCCAGCGGAATACAAGGACGACAAGGGATACTGGACGATAAACTCCGCGACACTTAACGTTATTGGCTACAATACCCGCCTGGTGCCCCATGCTGAGATTCCTAAGAGCTTCTGGGACCTTTCGAACCCCAAGTGGAAGGGGAAAATCATCATGGATGAGAATGAAAGTAAATGGATGGCTGGGATGATCAGCTACTACGGGGAGGCCAAGGTGATGGAACTGATGCGCAAACTCGCGACCCAGGAGATTCAATTCCGTGTCGGCCACACCCAGATCCAGACTTTAGCCGCGGCAGGGGAAAGGGAGGTTGTCGGCGTGGCATTCGCTAACGGCGTCGAGAGACTTAAGAACGACGGGGCGCCTATGGACTGGGTGGCCGCCGAGCCTATAATCGGCCTGACCTTTGGCTTTGCCCTGGTCAAAGGATCCCCTCATCCTAATGCCGGAAAACTGTTGATCGACTTCGTGCTTTCACGCGAAGGACAACAGGTTATCGCAGAGGCAAACTACTATGTGCCACGAAAGGATGTCCGATCGCCGATCATGAAGAGAGTCCCTCCGGAGTTAAAGGTTATTCCTCTTCCTCTGGAGACGGCCAAGCGATACAACGAGTACTTCCAACTCTATCGAAAAGTCATGGGACTCAAATAGGCCAACGGAGGAGTTGAATGCTTTACGACGCAGAAACCGGTGATTTCGCCATAGCTTTAACCGGAGATAGCATGTTGAGCCGGCGCCTTACCGTCTTCCGTGAGGAACGATATCAAGCGTTGCTGAGTATTCTTCGCGAAGCAGACGCGGCTTTTACCAACCTGGAGACTACCGTTCATACGTGGGACGAAGGCTCCCCGGGTATAACCCAGGGGACATTCATGACGACCGATCCATCGCTACTCGAAGACTTAAAGTGGACGGGAATCAAAATCGTCTCCTGCGCAAATAACCATGCCTTTGATTACGGCGAGGGTGGCATTCTGGCGACCATCAAACATCTGGATGAGGCAGGCCTAGCCCATGCCGGGTCGGGGAAGAATCTGGCCGAGGCAAGGGTGCCGGCCTATCTTGATACCCCGCACGGTCGTGTGGCCTTGATCGCGGCGACTGCTGCCTTCAGACCGTGGAACAAAGCCGGAGAGCAGCGACCCGACCTCAGAGGACGCCCCGGCATCAATCCCTTGGGCTTTCGGACCACCCACACTGTGGACTCAAGGACTTTCGAGGAATTGCGGCGCGCCAGCAGCGAACTCGGATTTAACCTGAGCAAGGAAAGGAATAGACGCCATTTCTACAGCGCCAAGGAGGTCCCGGACGAAAAGGAGGCCGAGCTAGACTTTCTCGGTAACCGATTTGTCCCCGGTGAGACCTTTGCAATCTCCACTAAATCAAACCGGCGCGATGTCGAGGAGAACCTCAGGTGGATCCGCGAGGCGCGGCGTCAGGCCGATTGGGTGGTGGTCAGCCTTCACTGCCATGAGTTCGGCGGAAAAAGCCTTCTGAAAGCCCGCAGGCGCACGGAGCTGGAAGAAATTGCAGAATTCGCTCCCGTTTTTGCCCATGAGGCCATTGATGCGGGAGCCGATCTATTTGTCGGTCACGGCTCCCATGTCCCGCTCGGGATTGAGATCTATAAAGGTAGACCGATCTTTTACAGTTTGGGGAACTTTATTTTCCAGAACGAAACGGTTGGGTTTTTCCCCGCTGACGCCTACGAGCGCTTTGATCTTGATACCAAAGCCACTCCGGCGGATTTCCTGGATGCCCGGACCGACGGGGACACCAAAGGACATCCCGGCGATCCTCTTTTTTGGGAGAATATTGTGGCGCTGTGCCATTTTAGAGAGAAAAAGCTTTCGGAGGTGAGACTCTACCCAATCGATCAGGGGCATAGAAGACCGCGCGGTCAGAGAGGAAGGCCTCTCCTGGCTGACGGCGACATCGGCAAGCGCGTCCTCGAAAGGGTCCAACGTCTTTCCCGCCTTTACGCCACCGAAATTAGCATCAGGGATGGGGTGGCTTTTGTGAAAGTGTGATCGGCCGCTCCCCAGGCCCATCTGCTAGGGCTTTTTGTAAATAGTCCGAACGAATCCGGAGCTCTCGATCCGGCTGATGGGCCCGGTATCCACTGTGCTTTCCGGCCGCACCTGCGTCAGTTTGGGGTTCAGGGATCCCAGGATGCCGTGCAGCATCTTCATCCCTTCGGCGTTCGGATAAGGAACCCGCTCATAGGAATCCACGACCGCATGGTATGCCTCTTCTGCTGCCGCAGAGCTATCCAGGCGGAGGTTAGACGAGATGATTCTCGTCACGGAGTTTTTGTTGGAGGGCTCCAGCACATATGCAACTGCCTCGACAAACCCCTTGAGGTACGACTCTATAAGCTCCGGCTTCGCGGCAATTGTCTGCCGAGTAGTCACCAGCATAGTTTGCGGCATCATGACACCGGAATCCTTGAAGTTGAACAGCACCGTATAGCCGCGCTTGGCATACAAATCTCCAATAGCTCCGTTCAATGGCGAAGCATCCACGTTTTTTGTCTCAAGGGCGATGCGCCGGTTCATCTCGGTTCCGGGGATGGTAATGAAGGCTATTTTTGCCTGATTCGCGTCAAGACCGAGCCTCTGGAGGGCTAAAAGCGCTACAATATGGGAGACGGCGCCGGGTCCGCTAATGGCGACCCGCTTGCCACGAAGCTCCTCAGGGGTCTTTACCTCAGGCCTGCTTACGAACCTGTAGTCCAGCTTCTGGACAAAGTTGGCAATCCCTACGACATCGGCTCCGCCTGACGCGGCATTGAGTAGGTGGCCCGGCCCGATAACCGCCACATCGATCTCTCCGGCAATAAGTGCCGCTACCGCCACGGGCGATTTCGGCATCTGGATAAACCGAACATCCAGACCGTGCTTTTTGAGGAAGCCCCGGTCTTTGGCCACCCATACCGCAGTGATGCTCTCGCTGGTAATGCTCGTGGCAAAGTTGCTCACTGTAACGCCGGCCGCGCCGGCATGAGACTTCAAGACGACGAACAAGAAAACGCCCGGAAGGTAAAACGAAACTCTTTTCCATCTTCTCAGTCGCAGGCCCCCGCCTCCAAGTTGGAACTTGATCCGGTTCTTCATGAAGCCACCTCTCCTTTCGCCTTCTTTGCTTCCTCAGTAAGCGCGGGCACGATCTCAAAGAGGTCAGCGACCACCCCATAGTGCGCGACCTGAAAAATAGGGGCATTGGGATCTTTGTTGATGGCTACAATCATCCTGGAGTCACTCATGCCCGACAGGTGTTGGCTCGCCCCCGAGATGCCGCAGGCCACGTACAACTTTGGAGATACGCTCTTTCCAGAGGCCCCCACCTGACGCTCTCGCGGCAGCCATCCTAAATCGACCAGCGGACGGGAACAGGCCATCAATCCCCCCAGGGCTTGCGCCAACTCCTCAATCATAGGAATCTTCTCCTTGTCTCCGATCCCCCGCCCCACCGAGACAATAATGTCGGCCTTCGCGATATCGACGTCACTCACCGGCTCCTCGATGACCTCCAACACCTCACTCCGAACGGGAATTGACCCCATATCGACGCTTACCGGCTGCACAGAAGCCGTTCTCGGCGGGAGCTGCACAGAGGGAGTAGCCCCCCTTTGTACCGCCACTAACGGCGGCCCTTTGTCTTCCAAAGCAATCTTCGCGTGCAGGGTTCCGTCAAAGAGGGGTCGCGTCACAACAGCCGCGCCGTCGATAATTTCCGCATTAACACAGTTTGTCATGACAGGGGCGCCCAGCTTCGCAGCTATTGCGGGAGCTAACTCCATTCCAACCAGGCTGTAGCCGATCAGAACAAGCCTTGGCTGCATCTGTCGCACGGCTTCGGCAATGACAGAGGCCTGCACTTCGGCCCCGGCCTGAGCTAGCTGGGCATGATCAACAACCAGGAGCACATCCATGCCCTTTTCCTGCAAAGCCGCGATGACGCCGTCCAGTCGGTAGCCCAAGACAAGAGCGGCGAGTCCTATCCCCAGCGAGTCAGCAAGCTGACGCCCTTTGGCAAGCATCTGGTAGGTGATACCATCCACCTGTCCGTTCCAATGTTCGGTTATAACGAGAATGCTGCTCTGCATCGCTTCAGAGAACCTCCTTAATCTTGCCTAGGAGCGCAGCGGCAACCTCTCCGGCGCTTCCCTCGAGAAATTGCGCCTGACCCGTTCGTTCCGGCGGAAAGATGTTGAGGAAGTGGTAGCCCTGTGGAACGATCTGCTGTTCCGCCAGCCCAAGATCGCTTAACGAGAAGGAGCGCAGGGCCTGCTGCCGTGCCCGGAGCATCCGTGCGGGCGGAACGTAGGTGAGGGGTTGAATCCCTGTCTGGACACAGAGAAGCGCAGGCAACGGGAGCCTCACATCAGCAAAGCGCCCGCCGCCCAACTCTTTCCGTATCTTGATCGTCTTATCGCCATCAACCTCAACCTGAGTCACGGCAAAGGCAAACGGCATCTCCAATCTTTCCGCGGTCGCAATTCCTGCCAGACCGGATAAAGTATCGCGCGACTGAGTCCCCGTCAGGACAAGGTCGTACTCTAGCTTTCTCAGGGCGGCTGCCAGCACGGTGCCTGCGGCCTGGGAATCCTGGATCTGGGCGTCGATCCGAATGGCCTTGTCAGCGCCCTTGGCAAGCGCGAGATAGAGGATGTCTTGCGTGGTTATGGATCCCATCGTCAGAACGGTTACCTCTCCTCCATGTGCCCGTTTAAGGGCGATAGCCTCCTCGAGCGCATACTCATCGCATTCGTTCATCGTCAGGAACTGGCCTTGGTATTGGACTGCTTTACCGCCAGGAGCTATCTTCACGTCGGCGACCGTCCCGGGCACTCCCTTGCAACAAACGACAATTTTCACTCTCCTGCTCCCTTCAAGTCACCGGCCGGCTGCGTTTCCCCCTGCAATGCGCCCGGTCACCGCGCCTCGCATGAGCCCCGATCCGCTGGGATAATTGTAATAGAAAAACCCGCCGGTAACTTCTCCGGCAGCATAGAGGCCGGGAATAATCTGATCCAGCCGGTTCAACACCTGGCAGCGGGCATTGATTTTCAGCCCCCCGTAAGTGAAGGTCAAACCACCCGTTGCGGCATAGGCCACAAGAGGCGGAGTATCGATCCTCTGGGCCCAATTAGACTTGGGCGGGTAGATACCTTTTGTGCACTTACCGTCACGAATGACCTCATTGAAAGGACGATCTTGGGCCACGGCGCCGTTAAACTGTTCCACCGTCTGCACAAGGACATCCGGGTTGATTTCCAGCTTTTCGGCCAGCTCCCGAACCGAATTGGCCACCACGGGTGTGGCGCCCTCGTAGAGCAGGCGGGTAATGGAGTCTTTGACCTTGGCATCGAAAATCTGATAGGCGATGCTCCCGGGCTGTTTGACGATCTCGGCGCCGGTCTTGGCGTACGTATAGGCGTGAAAATCCTCGCCCTCGTCCACAAAGCGCCTCCCATCGGTGTTCACCATAATACCCAAAGTCCAACCATAGCGATGAGTCCGATGGCGGCGATTAGCCGGGTCCAGGAAGCCCGCCTCATATTCGCCGGCGTCGGCATCGATGGGGGTCGCGTGACTGCCGGCCCAATGACCGAAGGGTTGGGCGCCTATATCCAAAGCCATCTGGATACCATCGCCGGTGTTGTACCTGGTGCCGCGCACCTTACCCAGGTCCCAACCGCCTCCAAGAAACTGAGCGCGCATCGCAGGATTAGCCGAGAAACCGCCACAACCCAGAACAAGCCCTTTACAGCGGATCTCCGTGAAACCCTCGGAATTCTGCGCCACGACGCCATAGACCCGGCCTTTATCATCCGTAAGGAGACGGGTAGCCGCCGTTCCAAAGCGGATCTCTACCCCTTTGTTCTGAAGGATGCGGTGCCACATTTCCACCAGGCCTGCGCCCCCGTCCTTGGAGTGGATAAAGCTGCTGCCGTGATGCCATCGAAAGCGCCCGTTTTCCGGCACCCCGGCGCTGTAAAGGATCTCCCACTGAATTCCCGATTCACGCATCCATTTCACCGTAGGGTACGACTCATTCACCAGAAGCTCTGCCAGCTCGGGAACCGATCTCCCCCGCGTAACCCGCATCACGTCGGAATAGAATTCATCCCTGGTGTAGGGAGAAAGATCGATCTTTTCCCACTCTTTTTCAGGCACATGCGGCAAAAGGGGTTTCACATCGGCAATTCCGTTGTGGACGTGGCGAAACTGCGCGCCGTGACTGAACCACGTATTTCCACCCCTCTTCCCTTGAGGGGCCTTTTCCAGCACCAGAACTCTGGCCCCGGTTTCGTATGCAGCAAACGCTGCTGTCTGCGCCGCGTTGCCGAATCCGGCAACGATTACATCGTAATCCTGTACATCCATGAATCTACCTCCTGTTTTTTTCCTACTGTTTGTTCTTCCGTAACTGATGCTCAAGCATCGCCTGCGCCTCGCAGCACCTCGGCGATATCCAAGACCTCGATTTTTCGGTTCCCCTTTCGGGCTTTGATCCCATCGTCCAACATGGTCATGCAAAAGGGACAGGCCACGCCTACGATATCCGCCCCGCTCTCGACCGCGTGCTCCGCGCGCCTGTTGTTAACTCGCTTATCCTCCGCTTCTTCCATCCACATCATGCCACCGCCCGCCCCGCAGCAAAAGCTCTTCTCGCGACTCTGACCCATCTCCACCACCTGAGCCCCCGGGATCGCCCTAATGATTTCCCGCGGCTCATCATAAGTACCGTTATAACGGCCCAGATAGCAAGGGTCATGAAAGGTCACTTTTCCCTCCAACCCGTCGGCGGGCTTCAATCTTCCCTGTCGAATGAGTTCGGCAAGAAACTGACTGTGATGATACACTTCAAAAGTCGCGCCGAATTTCGGATAGTCGTTCTTCAACGAGTTAAAGCAATGGGGGCAAGTCGTAACGATTTTTTTCACGAGGCGCGACTGTAGCATATCGATATTCTGCCGCGCCAGAGTCTGGAACAGGTATTCGTTGCCGATGCGCCTGGCAGGATCCCCCGTGCAGTGCTCCTCCGCCCCCAATATGGCGAAATCAACCCCGGCCTGCTGGAGGAGCCGGCTAAAGGCGCGCGCTATTTTTTGGTTCCGAGCATTCAAAGCCACCGAGCACCCGACCCAGTAGAGATATTCCGCCTGCCCAACTTGCGAAAGAATCTTCACGTCCAGCCCCCGACACCAGTCCAGCCTCGAAGCCGCAACTCCCGGATAGGGGTGGCCGCGCGCTTCCAAACTGCGGATTGCCTGCTGCATAGTCTCCGGAAATCTCCCTTCTTCCATCACCAGGTAGCGGCGCATATCGATGATCTTCGGCACCTGCTCGATAAACACCGGGCATTCTTCCATGCAGGCCATACAGGTGGTGCAAGACCACAAGGTCTCCTCTTTTATCGCGCCTCCTATCAACGGAGACGCATCGCCGGGCCCAGCTATCGTCCCACCCTGCAGCCGAGAGCCATTGGAATGCAAATAATCGCGCAGGTCCAAAATGAGGGACTTCGGAGAAAGGGGTTTGTCGGTGGCAAAGGCGGGACATACATCCTGGCAGCGACCGCATTCGGTGCAGGCGTCAAGATCCAATAAGCCTTTCCAGGTAAACTGGCTGATCTCCTTGACCCCGAAGGTCGCCGCCGTCTCGATATCGATGGGCTTCACCATCGCCCCTTTCGGCTCGAGCGAGCGAAAGAATATGTTGGCGGCGGAGGTGAATACGTGCAGGAGCTTCGAATAGGGCAGCCAGGCAATCAAGCCAAAAACCAGCAGGAGATGAAACCACCAGAGAAAGGCATGGATAGGGCGGAGCACGCCCGCAGGGAACACGGCCGTGAGAGCCTTTCCCGCAAATAAACCCACGGGCGACCAGTCCCCCCAACGGTCTTGCGTAGCAACGATCCTGAGACCCTCGACCATAAAGCCGGTCAACAAAATCACCAACAGCAATGCCGGAATGACGGCATCCTGCCATGTGTTCTCCAACCTTACGGGCTTGAGGACGGTTCTGCGATAAACGGCCATTAGAATTCCGAGAATCGCCAGCAAACCAAAAACGTCCAGAGCCAGGGACTGAAAATATAGATAGAAATTTCCTTGCATGATGCGCAGGCCCAGGTCTTCGTGAATCATGACGACCACAGTGCCGGTGAAGAGAACCGCGAAGCCTGAAAAGATGAGAATATGGAACAGCCCGGCGTAACGATGAGTCAGAATCCGGGCGTGCCCGAAGGCGTAAACCAGCAGCCCTTTTATACGTTGGAGCGCGAGATCGCAGCGTTGCTCCGGTTTCCCCAACTGCCACAGACGAAGGTGGCGGTAGAGCCCGTAGGTAAAAATAACCAACGTGGGGATGAGCAGCACGTACATCAGCCAGACAGCGCTGACGTTCCAATAGACTTCTCTTGTCGGAGTCATGAATGATAAACCTTAGACATCTGGCACTTGACCCCACGACGGCTAAGCCCCTCATCGAACATACTGTATTCCTGTATTGCCATCCAACTCCCTCGTTAGCTCATGTAGAAAAGATCTTCAGCAGGGCATCTTCCTCAATGGAGTCGTATCATAACCGCACGTGAGTTAACAAGTATTTCCGCTCAGGTTCGAGGTTGAAGAGCGCGACTCGTGAAATCATGAGACCTTTTTCAAGGGAAACAGGCGTCGAGGCGGCGGAATAGCGCTCCCCTCACCGCAGCCGGGCAGCAGTCTGCCCGGCTTTGAATTTCAGTCCTGCCTTTCCACGAACATAGCGTCCTCTCGGCGGATAAAGCCAGGAGGGTTGCCGTGCTTGGAGCGAACTTCCAGCCATTCTCCTACGCCCCCCAAGACTCTAACCCTTGTTCCCTTATTGATAGTGGAGACCTTGCGGGAAGTATCCGATGGCTCGGAGAAAACAGAAGTGGAACGGATAACTTCGTAGCTTCCCGGCTCCGCCGGCCCTCTCCTGCTAGGCGTTGGGGAGGGTTCCACGGGCTTGGTGACACTCTTTTCCTCTCTTAATCTTTCCTGGGCGGAGGAAAAAAGCGCCTTGGTTGTCTCATCGAGCCTCGCCTGCAGCTCCGCGACCTTACTGGAACTCTTCTGAAGCTCTCCGCTCAGTCGGGCGACCTGACTCTCCAGCGCCTGAATCCTCCGCTGCTTCTCTTCCAGCTCTCTGCCCTTTTCCTCCAGCGCAGCAGTCTCCCCGTCCCCGGGAGAGTCGGTTTCTGTCCCCTGGTTGTGCCTCCAGACAAGAAGCGCGCCAATGGCAACTACCAAGAAGACGACGACATAGGCATAAAACCGTGGAATTTTTTCTTCCATACTCCTCCTCAACGATATCTTGAATAGCTTTTTTTCTGCTGTCAAAGCAAGTCCCTACAAGTATCCCCCTACGGTCGGCTTTCCAAGATATGAGGCGTGTGGTAAAAATTGAACTCTAAAGCCATGGCTAAACTGTCAATTACCAGGGCTCCGGCACGGCGGCGAAACCTCTATTCTTCGCTCCAGTGGCAAAAGGCCATTTCGCAACTGGGCCGGGCCATGGCTTCTAAGCTGAGCTTAGACGCCGTTTTTAGAGAATTTGCCGCCGGGATCAAGGGCTACATCCCTTATCATCGCCTTTTGATTACTCGAGTGGATCCCCAAAACAGTATTCGACGGATCTTTGTCCTGTCTACCTGGCCCAAGGACACCCTGGACACGGTGCGGGATCTCTATCAACGGGGGAAAAGCGTGACGGAGTGGGTCGTGCGGGAGAGGAAACCCTTCATCCGCGAGGACACCTCGGTCCAACAGGAGTTCGAGACCGATGAGCGTCTCAGGCAAATGGGACTCCATTCCTACGTCAGTGTCCCATTGATTTACTGGGACCGCGTGGTCGGGAGCTTCCACGCGGCGTCCAAGCAACCGAAAGCCTACGGCGAGCGCGAACTCGCTTTTCTCCAATCGGTGGCTGAGTGGCTCGCCATAGCCATGGAAAATGCCCGTTTTTTTCAGGAAACCCACCGCCTCCTAGAGGAGCAAGGGGTGCTGCACCAAGTCACCTCTCAGATTAACATCCTGGATCTCGACTCTTTGCTTCAAAGGCTCACCAATGAACTCGCCAACATTTTCAAAGCCGACTGCGCCTTCGTGCGCCTGCGTCAGCCGGACGGATCGTTTCACATGCGCGCGGTGTCCGGGGCAAAGATAACCGGCCTCCAGGAAGCGCGCAGCCTTTCCCAGGGTCGAGGAAGATCGTCCTGGATTGTAGAGAACCGCAGGCCGCTCATGATTCGCGACATGCGGCAGCAGGATCCGGCAATCGCCGAGGGAAGGGATCTGCTCCGGTTGGGTTTTCGCAGCTATCTTGGCGTTCCCATTCTGCTGAAAGAGGAAGCAACGGGCGTTTTAGTGGTACTGACCAAAACCGTCAGGGATTTTTCCGAACGGGACACCTTCTTTCTCCAGCAACTTGCCGCTGAGGCGGCGGTTGCCATCCACCATGCGCTGCTCTTTGATGAGCTTAAGCGGCTCAACCAAAATCTCCAGCAGGCAACCCAAAACAAGTCACAGTTCCTCGCCCGCCTTGCCCATGAGCTCAAAACCCCTCTCACCGTAATCATGGGCATTCTGGATATCATGACCCTTGGCGCTACGGGCCCTCTGAACGACCAGCAAGAGTTGGCGGCGCGCAAAATCCTGGATCAATCCCGCGCGCTGGAGAACATGGTCACGGAGATTCTCAACTTTTCGCGGATTGAAGCAGGTACCATACCGTTGGAAGTTTCCACGTTGGGAGTCGACAAGATCGTCAAGTCGCTCCGGACACTGACGGAGAATCTACAAAGGAAAAACAGCCTAAATGTGGTTTGGGACATCGACCCCGACCTCCCCGAACTCACGACGGACACAGGGAAGGTGGAGGCGATACTGCAGAACCTCCTTGTAAACGCCTTTAAGTACACGGCTGAAGGCGAAGTGCAGATCCGGATGAAAAACCGCCCGCGAAGCAAATCCGTCGAGTTTGTGGTGCAAGATACCGGGAGGGGCATCGCTTCTGAAGAGCTGCCCAAGATCTTCGATGGGTTTCATCAAGTCCACTCCACGGCCGCAAGCCAGGGGGTTGGTTTGGGGCTCGCCATCGTCAAGAAATACCTCGAACTTCTCAAGGGTAGCATCCACGTGGAAAGCGAGCCCGGCAAAGGCTCCACCTTCACGGTAACGCTGCCCTACAGTCTGAAACCGTAGAGAGATATCATGGCTCTCATCATCGGTGAAAAAACAACCAGAAAGCTCATTGACATGCCCCGGGCGCTCAAGGTCGTCGAGCAGATCTTTCGCGACCGGGCTGCGGGAAAGGTGCGAAGCCTCCCGCGACGGCGCCTCAAGAGCAGCCAGAAACAGCTCAACGTTATGGCCGCATGGCAGGCGGATGCGGATCTCCTCTGTTTAAGGGCCTACGCCGGCGAGGCGAATACGATTACTCTATACAACGGGCGAACAGGAGAAATTCGAGCTGTCTTGAACATGCGCTACTTGAGCAGCCTTCGCACCGGCGCTGCGAGCGGAGTGGCGGCAAAATATCTCGCTCCTCCAGAGCCCAAGGTGCTGGGAATCATCGGCCCGGGCTGGCAAGCGACATTCCAGGTGGAAGCTATTGTCCATTCTTGTGCCGTCTGGCAGGTTCTGGTCTTCGGGCGAGATCCAAAGAAGAGAAAAGGGTTTATCCGCCAGATGAGCAAAGCCGTTCAGGTTGAATGGAAGGAGGTCTCCTCTATCGAGGAGATTGAAGCTGAATCAGATATCCTGGTCGTCGCAACGGACTCTTCTTCCCCTGTGACCGATGGCACAAGACTGAAGGACGAGGTTTTGGTCATCTCTATGGGCGCGAACCAGGCGGTCAAGCATGAAGTGTCAGGCGATCTGATTAGGCGAATGGATCTCGTCGTCACGGACGATCTTCCCACAGCGCAAACTGACAGCGGCGACTTGATTGCTGCCTGTGAGACGGGAACAGTCCAGTGGGAGAACGTGATTCCGTTAGAGAAGATTGTTGCTGAAGGCGCGCCCCAACCTCGCCCAAAGAAAATCCTCTTTCAGTCCAACGGCATCGCCGACGAAGATCTGGCCGTGGGCCGGTATGTCATGGAGCAGGTCCGAAGAAAAGGGATAAGAGTCAGAAAAGTTCTTGAGATCTGAAAGAGGAGATAATTCCAGCGAGAAGTTGGCCGTCAAAATTGGCCATATTACAACTGCCTCAATCTAGGATCTAGTCTATCCCTAAGCCAGTCACCGAACCTATTAAGAGCGAAGACGCATAAAGCCAAGGCTAACCCTGGGAAGAAGGCAATCCACCAAGCACTAGTAATATATCCTCTGCCCTCGGATACCATCTGGCCCCAGGAGGGAGTGGGCGGTGGTATGCCAGCTTCGAGGAAGCTTAACGATGCTTCCGAGAGAACGACCTCCCCAAGCTGAAGACTGATCACGACCATAAAGGTATTGAAAACGTTGGGAAAGATATGGAGAGCCATTATTCGCCGGGTAGAACAGCCGGCTACCTTGGCCTGCAAAATAAAGTCTCGCGTGGTTACGCTTAGAACCTCTCCATAAACAACTCGGGCGATGCGCGCCCAGATATTCACACTGAGAGCCAGGATTATGGTCTGCATACTCGGTCCCAAAGTTATGGCGAAGACTAGAGCAAGGAGCATAGAGGGTATTGCCATGAAGCTGTCCGCTGTCCTCATTATCACCCCCCCGGTTATTCCCCCGGTATAGCCGGCGATAACGCCTAAGGTAAGCCCCAGCATCCCGCCGAATGCCATAACGGCTACCGCTACTGTCAAGCTTACTCTAGCTCCGTAGAAGATTCGAGTCAGCAAATCCCGCCCCAAAGTATCAGTGCCGAGAAAGTGTTCCTGGCTGCCGCCGGGCTGCCAGGAAGGAGGCCGTAGCCGGTTGGGCAGGTTGGGCTCATAGGGAGAGTGGGGTGTGATAACATCAGAAAATATCGCGGTAATTAGCATAAATACCAGGATAACTATGGCAACCAATGGTAATTTTTCCAGTCTAATCCTGGTTATTATGTTTACCCGCTTTTCTTTAGCAACTGCAATTGTAGTCATTCTCTGACCTCAGTCATATCTAATCCGTGGGTCGATGTAGCCGTACAAGATGTCAACAACAAAATTGGCAACGATTACCATTGACGCCTTGATCAGAATAACTGACTGGACTAACGGGTAGTCGCGGTTGACAAGCCCTTCGTAAGCCAGTCTCCCTACCCCTGGCCAGGCAAAAACCGTTTCAATGACAACGCTTCCACTCACCATGCCCGTAATCTGCATGCCAGCGAAGGTAACGACTGGGATAAGGGAATTTTTCAAGACATGCTTCCACAGCACCATTCTTGCAGAGACGCCCTTTGTCCGTGCGAATTTCACGTACTCACTATCCAGGTTCTCGATCACGCTGGAGCGAAGCAAGCGTGTCGTTCCAGCTAATGCGAATAACGACAAGCTAAAGCCGGGTAAGATATAGTGTTCAATTCCCCCCATTCTTGCCGCCGGTAGAAGGCCCAGGTGTACGGCAAAGATGTTCATCAGAACTAACCCTACCCAGAAGCTGGGCGCAGCGATCCCTATGACGGCAACGCCCCGGGCGAACGAATCGGCTTGGGTCCCCCGTTTTGACCCGGCGAGGATGCCCAGTGGTATGCCGATACCAAAGGCAAAGAGAAGGGCTACCCCACTAAGCCTGAGGGTATTGGGCAAACGCTCCATGAATAGCTCGGTGGTGGGGCGGCCAAATCTAATCGAATTCCCCATGTCACCTCTCAGGGCGCTGGTGATAAATTCGTAAAACTGGATATGGTAAGGTCGGTCCAGGCCGAGCTGCTTAATCATATGCTCTCTATCTTCCTCAGAAGCATACTGGGGCAACATCAGGTCAACCGGATTCCCGCTAACACGGGCAAGCACAAAAATAACAGTGGCGAGAATTAAGAGGGAGATTAACGTTTGTATGAACCGCCTAAATATGTACCGTTTCATTACCTAATGCGTTTGTATTAGCTTATCTGCCAGCTACACGACTTTCGGCCACCAAAGGTTAACCCTGACAACTATAGGCCGATTACTACCTCGTCTCCTTCCCGGGAGAACTTGGTATCAAGCCCAGCAGCTCTGGTAATATCCTCCATATATTTGACTACATCTTGGGATCTGGGGTCACTGCGTGGTAGCGGCTCAGGGTTAGCGTCGTCCTCCAGCAGGACCGGAATATAGGAGACACGCTCTATCTTCTTCCCCGATATGAGGCACTTCACGATGATGCTTTTCTGGTCATCGGGAGAGCGTGGTCCACAAGCTAGCATCTCATTCTCCACATAGGACCTCAGCATCGGTGTGATTGGTTCACCTTCCCTCCTGCCGATCTCATCTTCCAGGGCAAAATTGCCCAGGCTGTGTATGATAACCTTCCCCTTATAAACCTCTATTCCCTTCAATATGTGGG
>JACPSE010000102.1 GCA_016193465.1 Deltaproteobacteria bacterium | reverse complement strand
TGCCCAATGCTTACTTTAGCTCGCTCGGCCTTCCGACGCTGGGGGCTCGTGGATAGCTTAATTTGCCGAACCGCCGTGTACGGACCCGTACGCACGGTGGTGTGACAGGGACAGCGGGCAACCGCTTACCTATGTCGATTGCACTTGACGGTAATTTTCAACCGCCATATTTTATCTGGAACCAACTTCTCCAAGGGAGTGCGACGAATGTATAAGATGGCCGTGAAAGCTAAACGCCTGACCCGCTTGGCTTGGCCCGAGAGGAGAATCAACCCATGGAACCAGAAAAAACAAAGAACGACCTCTCAAGAAGAAATTCAATTACGGCGACAGCAGCAGTCGGCGGCACGACCGACTTGGCTGATCCAGGCGTGAAGGGAGCTGAGGCAGCGAAGCTTCCTCCGAGCTGGGACTCGGTGGCGGATGTGGTGATTGTCGGCTCGGGGGCGGCGGGGCTGCCGGCGGCGATTAGGGCGGCTGACGGCGGAGCATCCGTCATTGTTGTTGAAACGAATTACGATATCGGCGGGCACGCGATCATAAGCGGGGGCAACACGCCGCTTGGCGGCGGCACGAGCGCGCAGAAGAAGTACGGCATAGAGGACTCGCCCGATCTTGTCTTCTCGGACTTGACCGACTGGTCCATCGTGCAACCCAACGGCTGGCCCGATTACCGGTACAACGACCGCGCGGTGATGCGCGCCTTCGCCGATCATTGCGCCCAGACTTACGAGTTTCTCGTAGCCAACGGAGTGAGGTTTAAGGATATTCCTCCGGACAATCAGGGCGGCCACAATTTGGGCAACTCCGCTCCGCGGGAGAATCACCTGACCTGGACTAGAGGCGCGGGCTTGGAAAGTCCGAACGCCAGGGGAGGCACCAGTCTCATCAGGCCGCTCGAGGCGAGCGCGCGCGCAAAGGGCGTGCGATTTTTGCTTAGCTATAAGATGACAAGCCTTATCCGCGAGCCGTCATCGGAACAAGAAGCGGGGAGAGTGATCGGCATCACGGCGCGCTACACACCTAGAACCATGCCCGGCCAGACGACGCTGCTAAAGAGCTTTCGCTCCCATGGTAACATCGAGGCCACCCAACCAAGCGTCCACATCCGCGCGCAGAAGGCTGTGATCATCGCCACCGGTGGCAGCACCAGCAACTTAAACTTCCGCCGCATGTTCGACCCTCGGTTAACCGAAGTGCTCCAAGTTGCAGGTGAGCCCTATACCTTCCAGGACGGCAGCGGCGAGCTTGCCGCGATGGCGATCGGCGCCTCGCTCTGGGGCCTAGCGAACCAGATTCTTGAAAACGGTGATAATATTCGAACTCAACGCGCGCTCGCCACGAGATACAACTACATGACGTGGGGGCTTGAAAGTCCGATTTTCCCGCTCGTCCGCGCCACCGGCTTAAGCGTGAAGGACTGGCAGGATCTCATCCTGGTCAGCCAAGTCGGCAAGAGATTCTACGACGAGACCAAAGGGGATTACCCCCATGGAAACGTGTACAACGAAGTCAATCCCTACACGCCCAACGACTATCGCAACAACGAGAATATCAAGTTCAATCCGACTAAATACAACTTTTTCAACGCTGCGGTGGCGATGAACGAATACTCGGAACCACCCGATTATTCCGCCGGGCCGGTGTGGGCCATATTCGACGCCGAAGCGGTGGAACGGGAGAAGTGGGAAGTCGCCCCGCCATACGTCGATCCCGACGGCTATTTCTTCAGTGCGAACACGCTCCCGGAGCTCGCCGCCGCCATCAAGAGCCGGTATCAGGCAGCAGCGATGGACGGCGCGACCCTCCGAGCGACGGTGGCCCGATACAACTCCTTTGTGGACTCCGGCACGGACTTAGATTTCGGCAAGCCCACACCCAAATACAAGATCCAGACGCCCCCATTCTACGCCGCCTGGGCCACGCCCCTCGTGCACGATACACGCGCCGGTCTCAGGATCAATGCGAGGTGCCAGGTGATGGACATGAACGGCCGGGTGATACCCGGTCTCTACTGTGGAGGCGAATCAGCGGGCGGATTCAATCAACATGGTCTGGGCCGATGCACAACCCAGGGTTACATCGCCGGCAAGAACGCCGCCGCCGAGACGACGGAGAAGTAAGATTGAGAACGTGTCCGGCGCAGCGTAAGAGGAGGTTGGCGGGGACAGTTTCGGAAGTGGTGACCTCTTATGTCGCTCTGCAAGCACACTTGACACAAGTTTTGATACGTATAAAATAAAATATTATACGTAAGGAGGGTAGTCATGAAGGCCAATGTTAAAAGGAAAAATTACTACCTTGACGAAAGAAAGATAAGGCGCGCCAAGAACATCCTGGGTGCAAAGACCGAAACCGAGGCGGTGGACGCTGCCCTTGATCTCGTCGTTTTTAGAAAAGAGATTCTGAATTCTTTGGAAAAGATTGCAGGTAAAGGCGGGGTGGAAAAGATCTTCTAGTGGCGAAGCACCTTATAGACACTGACCTTTACATTGACCTTATTCAAAGCGGGAAGACTTTCCCGATTATTCACGAACTCTACGAAAAGGAAGCTCCTGGTATCTATTTTAGTTCTGTAGTCGCCCAAGAACTTCTAGCAGGAGCGCGTTCTCCAACCGGCAAGAGGCATGTGGAAACCCTGTTAGTTCCGTTCGAGAAGGCCGGGCGTATGGTTAGCCCCACCCACAGGCAATGGAAAGAAGCAGGGGATATTTTGGCCAGGGTTTTAGAACTCCGGCCTGATCTGAAAAGTAAATTGCCAGGTCTTGTCAATGACTGCCTTTTGGCTTTAAGTGCGCGCGCAATCGGAGCTGCCCTGTACACTAAAAACCGGGACGATTTCCTGCTGCTGCGCAGCATACGTCCCTTCTTATTGATTGTGGTCAAGTGAACCTCCGCCAGAGGAGCTGGCGGAGGTTCACTTGTTAGCTAACTCAGCACTCATCACTCAAGACTGGAGAGTATGGGAGAGGAGGAGACGATCCGTTGAAAATTGAAGAAATTGAAATCACCTCGCTGGAGCTGCCTTACAAAAAGGCTCTCATCACTGCCACAAACAGATTTGTCGCGGCACGGGGGCTGCTCGTCAAAGTGGTCTCGGACGGCGGTCTGGAAGGTTATGGCTATGCCGATCTTTTTTCCAGAAGCGGCGAGACTCTGGAGTCGGCCCGATATGCCATCGAAGGTGTCATCAAACCGATGATTACGGGTCGAGACCCCCAAGAATGGGTTCGGTTAAGAAAGGAAATCGACCATTTGATTACCGGGAACCTGAGGGCAAAGGCGGCAGTGGAAACCGCGTTTTATGACGCCGTAGCGAAAAGCATACACGCTCCCCTCTATATTTTACTGGGCGGGCTTTTTAGAAACGAGATAAAGGTCGTAAAGATGCTGGGTCTGGATGAGCCTGAAGCGATGGCCGAAGAGGCCAAGCTGCTCGTCCGCGAAGGAATTACCGCCTTAAAACTAAAAATGAGCGGGAAAATGAACCTTGACTTAAGTCGAGTTTCGCAGGTGAGGGACGCTGTGGGCAGCGGGGTCTTCATTAAGGTGGATGCCAACGAGGCCTATGATGCAAAAACAGCAATAAGCTTGGCGAAGGGACTGGCAGACCTGGGCGTAGAGGTTTTTGAGCAGCCGGTTCCGCGCTCCCAAGTACAGGCTTTATGGGAGGTTAAAAGGCATTCACCGATCAAGATAGAAGCAGATCAGTCAGTTCGGACGGCCGTGGATGCATACTACCTGATCCAGAATCGGGTAGTTGATGCGATCAATACGAGTATTCAAAAGGCTGGGGGTTTTAATGAGGTCAGGAGAATTGCAGAGTTATGTGAGTTGGCAGGAATCCGGTGCGCTTTATCGAACACCCCAGGCAGTATGGTAGGAGACGCTGCCGCGTTGCATCTTGCCGCCAGTATTCCCGGGATATCACCGCTCTGCGAGCTTGGGGAATTCGAAACCGTCTCAGGAGACCCGTTTGTCGGTTTGGAAATAAATAAGGGGATTCTCCAGCTCCCGGAGGGAGAAGGGATAGGGGTCAAGCGAAAGAGCTAAGAGCTCCTCTGGACGAGCTTTTCCAGCTCCTCGTACGGACGAGCGCCGACGAGCGCGTGGCGGTTTACCACGAATGTAGGAACAGCCGTAACTCCTAGCTCATCACATCTCCTCCAGTCTTCATCGACAGCCTCTTTAAAACTTCGGCTCAATAACACTCCTACGGCCTCATTCGCGGGCAGGCCGATGTTCTCGGCGATTTCAACCAGCACCTCGCGCTTGCCAATATTTTTCGCGTCAACGAAATAGGCGCGGAAAATAGGGTCGTGAATTTCGTCCCCCTTCCCCTTGCCTTCGGCCCACTTCGCCAGTTCCTGCGCCAGCCGGCTGTTATAGCTCATATTGCGCTCGCTGTTGTAGGGAAGTCCTTCTTCTTCCATGAGGGCTTTCATGCGCATGTCCCTGGCGGGAACAGGGGTGCGGCTTTTCCCCTCCTCAGGCGTTTCGGGATGGAGAGGAAAATGGGTGAATTTGATCTTCAGCCCGTAATTGGCCTTAAGTTTCTCAATACGCCCGGTACTGAGGTAGCACCAGGGTCAGACGTAGTCCGAAAAGACATCAAGCGTTACTGGCTCTGCCATAGCGCCCTCCGTTTCTTTTATCCTCTTGCTGCGTCTCAGCATTCTACTTTCGCCGGTCGGCGGAAGTCAAAACATATTTCCCTTGACGGCCACACCGGTCTTCAAATAGGTTTAGGCTTATTTATTGCCCAGTTTATGGCTGGGTTTCGCGGTCCGGTCGCATGTTTGCTTGGCGGATCATCCTGAAATCGGTTTTTTTGGAGTTAAAATGGCTCTCATTATCAGCGAGCAGGTAACGAGAAAGCTCATTGATATGCCGCGCGCCCTTGCCGTTGTCGAGAAGATTTTTCGAGACCGTGCAGCCAATAAGGTACGTAGTCTGCCACGCTACCGGCTCAGGGGCAACCAAAAGGGGCTCAACATGATGGCGGCCTGGCACGCGGACTGGAACCTCTTTTGTCTCAGGTTCTATATCGGAGGAACAACGAATGCGATCACTCTCTATAGTGGGCGCACCGGGCAGTTTTTGGCCCTGTTGAATGCCTCGTATCTGGCTGGCCTTCGCACGGGTGCCACCAGTGGCATCGCAGCGAAGTATCTCGCGTCTCCGAGGGCTCGGGTGCTCGGTGTCATCGGACCGGGTTGGCAGGCAACCTTTCAAGCAGAAGCCATTGGGCTCAGCGCTCCGGTCCAAACGGTGCTGGTTTACGGGCGCAACCAGGTGAGGAGAAGGCGATTTATCCGCAAGATGCAGAGAAAAATCAACGCTGACCTGAAGGAGGCTATTTCCCTCAGCGAAATCGAGGCGCAATCGGACATCATTGTCCTGGCAACAGACTCGACGGTTCCTATCCTTGACGGCGGCCTCCTGAAAGACGAGGCGCTCGTCATCAGCATCGGAGCTAACCAGGTGGTCAAACATGAGGTTTCGAGCGATCTCATCCGCCGGATGGATCTCATTGTAACCGACGATCTTCCCACGGCACAGAACGACAGCGGCGATCTCATTGCGGCCCATGAATCGGGGATCCTCCACTGGGACGATGTAGTTCTCCTCGACAGGATCGTGGCCGGCGGCAAGCTCAACCATCGTCCCAAGAGGACGCTTTTTCAGTCGAATGGCATCGCTGACGACGCTCTAGCTGTGGGTCACTATGTTTTAAACAAGGTTCGACGAAAACGGGTTAAGGTGAGGAAAGTCTCTGAGATTTGATAGCAGTCATTCTTGCTCGCCGTCTCATTGTATCGGCGACGATTCAGAATCTTATTTTTGATAGAGGAGCGTCTTATGGAGACGAAACCGTGGTATGTGCCTGGAAAATGGTATACTTCGCCATACAACTGGGACCCGGCAGTGCGCTGCCAGATGGAAGGTATTCCGCATCGCGTCTACCTGCGTGACGTCACAATGAGAGAAGGTGAAGAGACGGTGGGCGCGATTATCTCGCCTGAGAGCCGCGTCGATCTGGCTTTAAAGCTGGACGAGTTGGGGGTGGATGCGATCGAGATGCCCAAGCTGGATTCGCACGAGGCGGTTGGAGAACTGGTAAAGACATTCCGCCGGGCCGGGGTGAAAACTCGGATCGCCTATTTCAGCGCCAAACTCCGGGGTAATTGGAAAAAGGAGATCGATCGAGCGGCAAAGGTGGAGCCGGACATCTTAGACCTCCACTTTTCTTTTTCGCCCCGGGAGATCTTCTCCGATTTTCAGGATGGGATCTCGAAAGAAGAGATCCTAAAGGTCGTTGACGAAGCGGTGCCCTACGCCTGCGGGCGAGTTAAAGAGGTAGCGTTTGGTTGGTCTAAGACTACCAGGAGCCATTTGGACACTGTTAAGACGGTATACAGCGCGGCGGCGCAGGCCGGAGCGAGTCACTTGCATATCTATGACAGCCGGGGAAGCGTCTTTCCTTTTGCGGTCAAATATTTGGTGCAGGAGCTGAAGAAGGTAGCAGGCGATGCATCTATCTCCATCCACTGTCATAACGACTTCGGGCTCGCGGTGGCCAACACTTTGGCTGCTGTTGAGGGTGGCGCGCACTGGTGTGAAGTGGCGGTCAATGGGCTTGGAGACCGCGCCGGCAATAGCTCGCTTGAAGAGGTTGCAGCTTCTCTGGAGATTCTCTATGGCGTCAAAACTGGAATTAAGCTTGAGAAACTCTACGCGCTGTCAAAGTTCGCTGAGAAGATCACGGGGGTTCCATGCCAGCGCAACAAGGCCATCGTGGGAGAGAACGCATTTCTTGAAGAATCGGCATCTCACATGATGCAGGTAAAGGAGTCAACTGAGGAAGGCTTGCCGGAAGCGAATGTGCCTTTTATGGCCGAGGTGGTCGGGCAAACACAGCGATACGTTTACGGGAGCTCCACTTTCTGGGGCGGCGCCCTGGAGGCGAAGATCGAGGCTATGGGACTTCGTCCCTCTCCGCAGCAGCTTGGAGAGATCCGCAGGACGCTCTACGAGGAGATTTGTAAAAAACGGTTTCTCACCGAAGACGAGGTGGAGCAGTTTCTATCGAGGTGGGGCAATTAAAGGTTTTGGGGACGAGAATGACAAGGCAGTAGAGGAGCTTGATCGGCATCGCGCAACTTTTGAGGAACGCAAAAATGACGCGTTAGAGGGGCGGAAGGTGGGCAAGACCATTCCCCCATTTCATTTTGGAAATGCTAGAAGCAGGGGGTCTGTACTCTCAAGTGGAAAAGAAGATCGAAGAGTTGCACGAGGGGCCGGGCAAAAATTAGGGGGAGACCTATGGCCCTCAATGATTTGCGTGAATTCATCCAGGCGGCGCGAGCCCTAGGTGATGTCAAGGAAATCCACGGCGCGAACTGGGATTTAGAGATCGGGGCGCTTGTGGAGATCTTTGCCTTGCGGGAGAACCATCCGCTGTTACTCTTTGACCAGATTCCCGGTTACCCCGCCTCCTACCGAGTGGCCGGCAACCTGATCAACCACCCGCGCCGCAGCGCCCTGGCCGTAGGAATGGACCCAAACATCTCCAGGCGCGAGCTGGTACGGCACTGGAAGGATCTCATGGCGAATCCCAGGCCAATCCCCCCTAGGACAGTTAAAGACGGGCCTTTGCTCGAGAACGTGCGCGACGAAAAGTCTCTCAACATGAATGTGTTTCCCACGCCCCGGTGGCACGAGCTTGACGGCGGGCGGTACATCGGCACGGCCTGCTGCGTCATCACGGCGGAACCAGACAACAGTTGGGTCAACCTTGGGATCTACCGGGTCCAGGTCCATGACGAGAATACACTGGGCCTTCATGTTTCTCCCGGCCACCACGCGCGCATCATACGCGAAAAATACTGGGAGCAGGGCAAGGCATGCCCGGTGGCTGTTACTTTCGGTCAGGATCCCGCCCTTTGGTTGGCTGCCGGAATATCCGTGCCCTACGGCGTCTCTGAGTACGAATACGCAGGGGGCTTGCGCCAGAGTCCCGTGGACGTCATCCGCGGACCGATAACCGGGCTGCCCATTCCGGCTAGCGCGGAGATCGCCGTCGAGGGCGAGGTTCCTCCTCCGAGCGAGGCAAGCCGCGTCGAAGGCCCTTTCGGTGAATGGCCGGGCTACTATGCGCACGGCGCCAAAGCCGAGCCCGTGATTCGCGTTAAAGCGCTCTATTTTCGCTCGGACCCGATACTGGCGGGAGCCCCTCCATTAAAACCGCCCATTTCAACTTTCGGCGCGCCGATCGGCGCGGCCGCCATATGGAACTACTTGGAGAAAGCGGATGTGCCGGACATCCGCGGGGTCTGGTGCCATGTCGGAGGTTCCGCGCCCGGAGGCGGCGCTCCCTTTACCGTCGTTTCCCTCAAGCAGCGCTACCACGGCCATGCGCAGCAAGCGGGGATCGCGGCTCTTGGCTGCCGCGCTGGCAACTACCACGGGCGCTTTATCATCGTGGTCGATGAGGATATCGACCCTGCTGACCTGGGGGAGGTCATTTGGGCCATCTCCACACGTTGCGACCCGAAATCAGCCATCTCGATTGTCGATGGCTGCTGGAGCACGCTTCTGGACCCCGTGCTCCCTCCGGCTCAAAGGGAAGCGGGGGAACTTGTCAGCAGTCGGGCCATCCTGAACGCCTGCCGGCCTTTCGCCTGGAAGGATCGGTTTCCGCCCGTGAATGCCTTGAGTCCTGAGTTGAGAAAAAAGATCGAGGAGAAATGGAAGTCCGTGCTTAGGTAGGGCGGACAGAGGGAGGTGCGAGTAGTTTCGTTACCTTGCCGCCTCTTTCAACACCTCTTCGCCTATGGAGAGGTCAACAACCTGATCCACCGTATTTTTTTCGCCATTCTGCTCTGAACGGTCAACATGGTCTCGATCTCCTTTTACCCGCGCTATGAGCCGCGAACCCTAGCAGGCCATCAAAGGCTTTCCTCATAGGCGGCCCGGTGCATCAAGCCATAGAGATCAACGGAAGCAAAGGCGCAGTACTCTAGGCTATATCCTTCACGTGCGTCCGCATACCCGTCCTCCAGAATCCGGCGCATCACCAGGCGATTGAAACTGCCGTGCCCCATGATGCCCTCGTCATGCTCCTTAAGATCGGCCTCCTCATGGGTGGAAAAATAGATCGCCTGGTCCCGGGTGAAGCCGTAGTGGGTGGTTAACGCCTTGAACCAGGCCCTGGCCCAGTGGCCGATCGGCTCCTCCGTGAGCATGGAGAACCACCACTCGGCGACCGTTCCTTCCCACAAGAGCGCGCGCTTGAAATCCAGGATGGCCCGGGTGCCAGGCAACATTGGTTGTCTCAGGACCTCATCCTCGGTGAGTCCCAAAGCTTTGGCCGTTTGCATCATCACAAGGATATGGCCCGGGGGCCTGGGGTGAAGGAACTCGTCGGCAATCTTGGCCCCAAAAGGCGCCAGCAAATCGGAGTGTCTTTTAAAAAAGCCGATGTGCTTATGGTAGGAGGCGGCGACCAGCGTATTGATCTCGACGGTGAAATTTCCCCAGTTGCGAAAGAACAGCCTGATGGCGGAAAGCGGCAGGGTCCCTTCGACGAGACGCTTCATGAAGTCTCCCTGGCTGACCCGTTCGTCCCACCGGCGGAGTACCTTGGCGGCGAGCTGATCGACGAAATTCTCTGCCTCTTCGGGCGTCATCCTGACTCCCATCTTGGGCATAGCGCTACTCATGGCTTATCTCTCCCTGGTTTTTCAGCTGAAGTCGTATCTTAAGCCTATTCGCCATCCCGCCCCATACACCTTAGTACAGACCCATTGCAAGAAGCGGGGTTGCCAGAGAAAAACCCGCCGGACCTTTGCTGTTCCGAAAGAACAGCCCCTGTCACCTGCAAAATCCTATGGTAGACCCCAAACTCCCCATAACTTGGTCTACCTCCTTTGCGTTCTAATCCCCGGCCCCGTTACACAGACATCGTAAAACATGGACGGAAAGTTAAAACGGGCGGATTTTATTCGAGAGTTAAACGGCTGGCAAGGGGGAAAGTAAAGTGAGCAGCCTTCAGAGAAAGCGAACCGGCCCCACACCCCCATTTTTACGTAGTAGGCTCAAGACCGCGCTGGGCAAGCTCTTCCATGCGTTTTGCCGCGGCCGCTTGCATGGCCTGCATTAACTGGGGGAAGCACTCGGTTATGGCGCTAATGGCGCGCCAGGAAAGCTCAAAAACTTGACAACTTTTGACGGCCTTAACGGTGGCCGTGCGCGGCGCCCTTGTCACCAAGCTGATTTCGCCGAAAAAGTCTCCCGTCTGAAGTTCCGCAATCTTATTCCCTTGGCGGACAACCAAAACCCGACCCTGATAAATAACATACATGGCATACCCTACGTCGTTTTCCGCAACGATCGCGGCGTCATCTTCGTATTCAAGCAGCCGAACGCCGGGCATCACGAGTTTAATCACGTCGGGTGCCATCTTAGCATTGGCATGGCAGCTTAACGTTTGGCCAAGCCACTCCCATTGTTCCTGGCTAACCGGGAGTTCTTTAACCATAAAAAGTCTCGCAGTCCGATAATATTTCTAGCGACAATGCCGCCAAAAAACAAGGGTGGCCTAAATTTCCTAATGTGTCGGTAAAAAATAATTAAGACGACAGGGGGAGTTCCGGGGTCAGGACTGAGTATTGACTTCGCTCGCGGACCTTAAGATCCTCGGGCCGATTTTGCTTCTTGTGGGGACGTTTCTTCCTTCTATTGCGGCTTACGTATTTGGTTTCAGGTTCATGGACCGCAGGGAAGCTGGCCATCCATGACAGATCCTTACCGACAACCAGCTCTTCCATTGTTGCATGATGTGTGAATCTGATGGGATTCGGCGACGTATTTGATGTCCTTTATAGACCACGAGTTGCCGCAGGTGATGATCACAGTCTTGGAAGAAAGGCGAAACAGCGGGACTAACTTTTTCCGACCGGACCGTTCGCCACTGCCACCTGAAGAGGCTGTTCTCTCTTTGCCGAGATCACTGTCAGCATCTCTTCGTCGGTGGAAAACTTGTACTCCCATGTTTCCCGTTTGCGCGCCTCTTCTTTCTCCACCGCCTCCAGCAGCTCGATGTCCTGCTTGGTAACAAAGGAGGCCTTGTTCGCCTCGAGCTTGTTCACAAGAGTCGCTATTTTCTGGTCAATGACGGCGGAGGCGAAGCCCTCCTTGGAAGCCAAATAATTATTGACTACCTTCATTCCTGTCTCCGCGTCCTTCTTGGCGACACCGACCAATCCTACGCTGGCATTCCTGGACCATCCCACCAGGTAAAGTCCTTCAAGGACTTTGCCAGTCCCAGGGTCATATGGCTGGTAGAGAGAAGGACTGGGATCTCCGGGAAGCTTGTCGGGGCTGGTCACAAAGGCCCCACGAGAAAAAGGCAGACCGATAGCGGAGTCCACCTGGTCGCCGATCGCGTAAATCACACAGTCCAAATCGATTCGGCTCAACTGTCCGGTCCCTTTGGCCACCGTCCGCTCCCCATCCAACACCAAATCATTGACCTCGACCTCCAGCGCCGCAACTTTCCCCTGGTTGTCGGCAATGACCTGATGGGGAGAGCAGAGATAGCGGAATCTGAGCTTACAATCCGCCGGCGGGACGGTTTCCTTGACAAAAGTCTTGAGGATCTCTTCTACGTTCTGGCCGACTACCTCCAGGCGGGGCGCGATTCTCTGGATTTCGCGGCGCATATCCTCGTTATCGAGATACTGCTCGACCACCTCGAACTCGCTGTCGTCGTAAGCTTTCTCCTTCGGGCCCCTGCGAGCCACCACGGTCACCTCGCTGACCTTTTTATAGTTGAGCAGCCAATTCGCGACATCGACCATGACGTTGCCCATGCCGATAATGGCTACCCTGCGCCCGACTTCGTAAGGGCGCTGACTGAAAGGCGGAAGCTTATTGTAGTGATAGACGACATCCTTGGCGTGATAGACACTCAGACAGTCTTCCCCGGGAATCCCAAGCTTCTTGGTGCCTTGGGCTCCCGCCGAGACCACTATGGCGCTGAACCCGATTCTCTGCAGCTCTTCCAGCGCGACCGCTTTTCCCTGGCCCACCGTTACATGACCGAAATAGAAGACCTTCGGGTCGGAGAGAATCCTTTTAAACTGTTTTCTGAGCCCTTCCTTCATCTTCTCCTTATCAAAAAATATGCCGTATTCCGCCAGGCCGCCTGGCTTGATGTCTCGATTGAGCAAAACCACGACGTGCCCTGCCTCGGCAAGCTTACGCGCAGCATAGATCCCAGCGGGACCAGCTCCGATAACGGCTACCACATGCCTCTTTCCCTCAACGTCTGTCATAACAAGATGCTCTCCACTTCTTTTATATTTTCTCGCTGCTATTTAAAGACTCGGGCGGGACCGACCGCGCGGAAAATTCAAGAAGGTTTTACTGTAGCTCCTTCTTTCCTTCAAACTCCAACTCTGTACCCCGTGAATCTCTATGAGTAAAAGAGACGAGCTCCCACTGGCCCTCTGCTATGGGCCCTTTAAGGATGTAGAGGTTCTCGTCGCTCCCCAACACACGAAAATAACTGGCGTTCTCGCCGTACCAGCGGTCTACGACTTGCTCGATCTCGACACACCGGTTGCCCATAAAAAATCGGGTCGGCTTCTCGTTACCCTTATAGCCCGAGTAAAACTCAACCTTGATCTTCATTGTCGCTCTTCCCTGACAAGCTTAACTTTAGTATATAGCTGAAATCATGGTCAATTTAAAGAGAAGACGGGGACAAATCATCGCAGATATCAAAAACGACTTGATCAGCGCTTGCAGAATTCTTTCCGCCGAGGGTCTGGTCAAGGGATTCGGCCATGTGAGCGCCCGCGTCCCGGGCTCGGACCTTTTCCTTCTAACGCCGCGAGTGAGCCTGGCCCTTGTGAAACAGAAAGATCTCCTTGTCTTGAACCTCAAAGGAGAAATCGTCGCGGGAAACTCCACTCCCCCTTTCGAGGCCCCACTGCACACCGCCATCTTCAACGCAAGGGCCGAGGTCCAGGCCATCGCCCGAATCCACGCCCGCAGGGCCAGTAGCTTTTCCGTAACCGATAGAAAAATCGAGCCGGTCCACAACCACGGGAGCTTCTTCACCGGTGGCGTCCCGGTTTTTCCAAAGACTGACCTGATTTCTACTCGCCAGTTGGGCCAGGAGGTCGTAGCAGCTCTGGGAAAGAGACCGGCTATCCTGCTCCGGGGGAATGGCCAGGTGACCGTGGGCAGGTCGATTCCAGAGGCGGCGCTGATGGCGATCTATTTAGAAGAGGCGGCAGACATGCTCTATGGCGCGCTGCAGATTGGAACGCCGATTCCGCTTTCTTCCGAAGAATCTTCACTGAGGCAAGAGGAGGCGCTCCCGCCGGTAGACTTAGAGCGCGCCTGGAACTACTACAAAAGCAAAATAACGAGCAGATCGACCAAGAAAATGGAATGACAAAGGGAACAAAAAACGCTCGCGGTCACGGCGCAAGAAAGATAACTCTTTTTCAGTTGATACGGTAGAATTTTAGTGCTAGCTTAGTGCGACCTGACAGATGAGCTCACGAATGGCTTCGACGACACAGCTACGGCACGCCTGCGAGGGCTCAAACCAGCCGATACGGAGACCAGCCCGTTTCAATTTGCGGCGCCGCTAAATATGGATCTGGGTCTTGTCGCTCTTGTCTTCCTTGCGTTAACCTTCGACTTTCTCAACGGCTTTCACGATGCTGCCAATTCCATCGCAACCGTCGTCTCCACCAGGGTCCTGTCGCCCCGGCTGGCTGTCGTTTGGGCTGCCTTCTTCAATTTCATCGCCTTCCTTGTCTTCGAGCTCCACGTCGCCACCACCATAGGGAAAGGTATCGTCGACCCCGCCATAGTCGATCGCCAGGTCATAGCGGCCACGTTGATTGGGGCTTGCGTGTGGGACATCGTCACCTGGTATTGGGGGCTGCCGACCAGTTCATCGCACGCTCTGATGGGAGGCTTTATCGGGCCGGCGCTGATTAAAGCTGGCACCGGGTCCCTGGTATGGCAAGGCGTCATAAAGACGACCGTCTTTATGGTCGTCGCTCCTGTCCTGGGATTGATCCTCGGGTTGCTGTTAGGCGCCATAGTATACCGGACATTTCAACATCGGGCTCCCGGTCATGTAGACAGCCTATTCCGCAAAGGCCAACTTCTTTCGGCGGCGCTATACAGCCTAGGACACGGTGGAAACGATGCTCAGAAAACGATGGGAATTATAGCGGTGCTGTTGTTCTCGGCGGGGGTATTAGGGCGAGAGTTTTATGTTCCCCTGTGGGTCGTTCTCTCTTGTCATGCGGCCATCGCCCTAGGAACTCTCTTCGGAGGTTGGAGGATCGTCAAAACTATGGGCCAAAAAATCGTCAAATTGAAACCCGTTGACGGCTTCTGCGCCGAAACGGGAGGTGCAGTGACTCTTTTTGCCACCGGGGCGCTCGGAATCCCGGTCAGCACCACTCACACGATAACAGGAGCTATCGTGGGGATAGGGTCTCTGAGGCGTCTCACCGCCGTCAGGTGGGGAGTGGCTGGCCGAATCGTCTGGGCCTGGATTTTCACCATCCCTGCCTCAGCCGCTATCTCGGCCCTGTCCTACTGGTTGATAAACAGGTAACTTCTGCGCAGTCACTCCCTGAGAAAAAAACGCTACTTCTTCTCCATTTCGAAGGTGACCTTTGCCTCCTGCTTCGCCTTTACCGTAACCTTCTGGCTCACCTTGCCCAGAGTCTCGTGCCAGACCTCAAGGGTGTAGGTGCCAGGGGGCACGTCGGTGAGCTTAAAGCTACCACTGTTGTCGGTCACGCTGAAGTAGGGGTTTTCCGCCGCGAAAAGCCAGCCGCTCATCCAGCCATGGACGTCGCACTTGACACTGATGGCCTCCGGCTTATCGATCTTCACGGTGATGGTTTTCTTAAATTTGGGTTGGGCCATGTTGAACGGGCTATTGGCCTTGCTGTAACTGTGGACGTTATGGAGGATCCCGTCCGGGTTGAGAATGTCCACGGAAGAGCCCACGATAAAAGCCAGGACATGCGGTTTATACTCACAGCCGTTCTGGTCCATGGTCACCTTTTGAGGCGCCATCTTCTTCCCCTTCTTGATGTCGGTGATAGAGACTACAGCATTGACCAGATTTCCGCCCGAGACAATCAGGGTGGGGTCGTTCTTGGCGGTTTTGGCGCACACCTCTTTATCCTTGGTGACCTCCACCTTCTTCGGCGCCGGGGCCGCTCCCTTAAACTTGACCACCCCGGAAATGGTCCCGCCGTCGCTCACTGCCCCGCCTTCATAAGCAAGCAGGCTGGACAGAGGAAGAGTTACTAAAGCAGCAACTAAAAATACCAGCATAGCCTTTTTCATAGAAACCTCCCTATTTCTCGTTCTATAGACGTATAGCATACTAATTCATTCAACGCGATGCGGTCCTACCGCCATCAGCCCCGGGGGCCTTTGTCCCGAGCATCACGATATAGTCTCTTAGCGCCTCGATCTGTTTTTCGTCTTTGCCGCCCATGATGTTATCCGGACCGCCAGGGAAGAAAGAGGGCATTTTCGTTCCGGGCTGAACCTTTTGCGGATCCTGCAGCCATTTGATAATCCAGTTCGGATTCAAACGACTCCGGGCGAGGTTCAGATCCGGCGCCCATCCTTCCTGAGGACCTTCAGGGTTCTTGTCTCCCTGCTTATGGCAGCTAAAGCAATTGAAATACTCCTTAGAAACCAGGATACGCGCCGCATCCAGATGTTCCTTAGGAACTTTCCGGTCATCGAAATAGGCATAGGGAATCTCCACTCTGGATAGCCCGTTAAAGAATCCTATCAGGAGATTGGCCTCCTGGTCCGAAAAGTTGAAGGTCGGCATGCGCACGTTGAGCCAGGGACGCAGCGGGATGGGTTCTTTCAGGAAGCCGAAGAGCCAATGGGACTGGACTTTTTCTCCCTCACCGTTGAGCGGCGGCGGAGCCAGAGCCGGGTTCTCATAGTATTTCCGAATAAAGCCTCCCCGGTTTTCGATCTCGTGACAACCGATGCAATTGTACTGATGCATCAATCTCCGGCCCTCGACTACCTGGACGGCCCTCTGACTACGATCCGCAGTGTAACGGGAAGGGACCTTTTTATCGCGGAAGCTGGCAAGGAGAATTCGCAGCGCCTTGATATCCTCCTCCGCCAAATTGAACTGCGGCATCACTTGCTCAATTCGCTCTGTGGCATAGATCCGCGGCGTCTTGAGCTTGTTATAGGTCCAATCGTCCCAGGTATGGCGAATATCCGCGCGATTGCCGAAGAAGAGCTCTTCCAGCGTTTTGGAGCCAAAGGTGCTAAGCTCCACGCCTATGCGCGATTCTTTTTCCATCCCCGGGATATCGTGGCATCCGAAACAGCCATATTTCCGCACCAGCGCCTCGCCCCGTTTTGCGTTCTTGGCATCGCCCAGTTTTTCTTCAATACCGGCAATGGCCTCTGACTTGCTCCCCAGAGTCGCCAGGTAGGTTGTTATCGCCAGCGCTTCCTGATCGCTCAGGCGCAGACTGGGCATCCGCGTATCGGGTGAAAAGTCGCGCGGATTCTTAACCCAGTAGTAGATCCACCGCGGACCCACTTTTGCGGCGATGTTCTTTAGGTTGGGAATAATCTCTTTTTCCTTACCCAGAACCGTGGATGCCTCCCCCTCGGCAAGGCCGTGACAGCCCTTGCATCCGACGGCCTCGGCCAGGTTCTTGCCCTTAGCTGCCATCTCCTTATCGCCCTCGCGAAAGCCGGCAGGCGCAGGATGGCCTTCGAGCCACTTGTCTCCCTCTTCCTTGGATGCCGACCAGAGATAGGCTGCGATAGCCGTCGCCTCGTCTTCCTTGAAGGAAAAGTTCGGCATGCGCGTCTGAGGCCGGTAGTTGTGCGAGTTCGCAATCCACCGAACCATCCAGCTAGCGTCCGCTTTGGCATTGATCCTTCTTAAGCTAGGACCAATCTTAGGGATATTCTCGTAACCCTGGACTAAGTGGCACCCCGTGCAGCCGATCTGCTCGAAGATCCGTTGCCCCTGAGCCAACAGCGGCGCATCTTGCAGTTTTTGCACATCGAGATGGCAGGAGGCGCAGCTAGATTGGGCCTTGGCCCCGCGCAGCAAAGGAAACTCCCAGTAAGAGACCTCTCCGTGGGCCTGCCGGACGCTGTTCACTGCCGCACCCTGTCCTTCGTGGCACACGGTGCAGCCAAACTTGTCCGGCGAATGGGCGCTATCCGCTAGAAGAACTTCACGCCGGGAGTGGGTGCGAAAGGGTTGCGGCTCATTCTCAAATCCGGGACGGTTGGCCGCTATGTGGCAAGTCTGGCAGCGGTCCACGCGGCCCGTCGGCTCGTCAAAGTTATTGCGGTCGAACTCGTCCAGCACGATCTGGCGAATCTTGGGGATCTTATAAATAGAGAGAAGGCCCAGATTGACGGTCGCGTTCTCCATGACGCGGATCCATTTATCCCGCTCCGCGGCCATTTTGGAGAGCTGGTTTTCCAGCTCCTTGATACCCGCGTCGAGATTTTTGATCTCCTCTTTGAGCTGCTCCCGCTTTTGCCGCGCCGCTTCGAGCTGGGGATCAACCTTGGCTTTTTCCTTTTCCAGCTCCTGGATGGTTTCTTGATAACGCTTGGTGTTTCTCCCCTGCTGGACTGCGTGGTCATACTCGTACCACGCCTCCTCGAGCTCGCTCTTGATAAACTTGACCTCCTGGTCCAGGTCGCCGAAACGGACCGTGGCCCGCGCCTCCTCCGCGCGCAGCGACTTGAGCTTTTTTGCCAGCTCGCCTCTGGTCAGGCTGTCCTCAGCCGCCGCCAGCTTCTTCACCAGATCCTGGTACCCCGGGTCGGCCTTGAGCTTTTTGTCCTCTTCGTCATAGGCGGCCTTCGCCTTGCGGTAATCCAGCCGATAGAATTCCGTCTGGAACTTCTTCCAGGGACGCCGCGTGATGTTGTCGTCCCACAAAGACCAAAGGCTCACTGCTACCAGCAGTGATGTCCCCAAAAGGAAGACACTACCGTAGGACTTTTTTTCTTCGTTCTCGTCGTAGCCTCGGACCGCCATCCTCGTCCCCTAAGCCACCTTTCTCTCCAGTAACCGGCCCAAGGAAAAGACCCCGACGCCGATCAGCGCCAGCACTAATTCCTCGGCCATAGAAGCGTTCCGCACCATCCCGACAAAAAGGGCGTAGCCCACATCGGCAACTCCCAGCGCTTGGAAAGTTTTCGCAACGTAGAACATCAGATGTTAAACCAGGGGGTGACCAAAATATATTTTACGTTAAAGGCAAGTCTTAGAAACATTTTGGCGGGTAACGAGAGCATTGTAACGAACAAAGAAGCGGCGATGAGGAAACGGACCAGCCCCCACCGCTCCAGGAATTCCTTCCCTTTCACACGCAGCACCCAAAGGTAAAAGGCTACGGTGCTGACAACAAAATAGCCCATCACCACCAGCGCGCCGCATACAGAAGACCAGAAGTAGTCCCGAAACCCAAGGAGATAGGGGAGATCCACGTTGGTCAACGCCACGACTTTATGCGGGTCCCACCGCTGCCACGGCCAAAAAAGATTCCATCCGGGTCCGCGGAAAAAGGTTCCGATGATAATCATGCTCACCCACAGAACGTGAAATCCGAAGAAGAAGGTCAGAATCTCGTACTTTCTTTCCTTGAAGCAGTAGTAGCCGTTCCCTTCGGGGTTGATATCGATAAAAGGGATGATCATGAGGCCGATAATAATAAGCGTCGGCAGCACTACTCCGGCAAGCCACGGGTCGAAGTAAACCAACATCTCCTGCAGGCCCAAAAAGTACCAAGGGGCCTTCGAAGGGTTGGGCGTGCGGGTAGGGTTAGCGGGCTCTTCAAGCGGGGCGTCGATGCCCACAGACCAGAGGATCAATACCACGAACACGAAGATGGCAACGATAAACTCCAACCGCACCAGATGCGGCCAGGTGTGGACCTTGTCATCCACTGCCGCAGGTCTCTGTTTGACTTGTTCAGCCATCACACACTCTTCGAAGTCGCCCTTTGGTCGTTCAAATGGTTCGAATCGTTCAAACCGTTTAAACGACTCGAACGGAGCGAGGCGGCTGAACGATTTGAACTCCCGCGTTTTTTCATAACGAGGGGCCGGAGAAGCCGTCCCTCCGAATGCGCCAAAAATGGACTGCCATCAGGATGCTGGCGATCATGGGGATAAAGATGCAGTGGAGGATGTAAAAGCGGAGCAGCGTGTGCGGTCCGATCTCTCCCCCGCCGAACAGAAACGCGCGCGCATCGTAGATGGGATTGGCGCCGACAAATTCGGCAAAAGGCCCCTCGTGCCCGAGCACCGGTGAGGCCCGCGCCATGTTGGAGCCAACTGTAACAGCCCAGATTGAGAGCTGATCCCACGGCAGCAGATAGCCGGTGAAGCTCAAGAGCAGAGTCAATACCAGGAGCAGAACCCCGACAACCCAGTTGAATTCACGCGGGGGCTTATAGGAGCCGGTGAGAAAAACGCGGAACATATGGAGCCAGACGAAAACGACCATGGTGTGGGCTGCCCAGCGGTGCATATTGCGCATGAGCATCCCGAAAGGCATGTCGAACTCCAGATACTTCATATCCGCATAAGCGTACTCCGCCACCGGCCGGTAGTAGAACATCAAATAGATTCCTGTGACGACCGTGATCAGAAACATGAAGAAGGTCAGCCCTCCCATGCACCAAGTGAAGCGCATCCTCACCCCGTGCCTGCGAACTTTGGCCGGATGGAGATGGAGAAAAACGTTCGCCGTGACCATGAGCACGCGGTTGCGCGGCGTGTCTTCGTAGCCGTGGCGAAAGATCGCCTTCCAGACCTGATTCTCTACGATGTCTTTTTTGAGATCTTCCAAAAACTTGAGGCTCATAAAATCTTCCCCGTTAAACTTTCAGGATGCTGTCCGGGTACTGCTCATCCGGCTCCGTGCCGGCAGTCATCTTATAGACCTTGCTCTTGTCGACCACGAGCTGCCCGTCCTCGCCGACGCCGATCCTGAAGCGATCCAGCGGGCGCGGGGCCGGCCCTTCGAAGTTGAGTCCGGTCTTGAAAAAGCCGCTGCCGTGACAGGGACACTTGAACTTGTTTTCAGAGGCCTGCCAGCGGGGCGTGCATCCCAGATGGGTGCACTTGGCGAAGACCGCGTACATCCCCTGCTCCTCGCGCACGATCCAGACCCGCTGCTCCTGCTTATATTTTTCGCTGACCTCTCCGACCGCGTAGTCGGAGGGAAGACCTGCTTTGAAGGTCGCCGGCGGCTGGAACAGAACCCTGGGAAAGGCGGATCGAATAAAGCCCAAAAGGGTAAATCCGGTAAAGATGCCGAACCCGCCCCAACCTAGACGGGTAAAAAAGTCCCTGCGAGACCAAATCCCCCTTTTTGTCTCAGTTGATCCTTTTTTCTCGTCCTTTGCCATGCCCCGCTCACCCTTTGATCCAACTGATAAGCGCGCCCCATACAATGAAGATCAGCCCGCCGAGCATCAGCGCCAGCCCGACGGGGCCGAAGATAAAAGAGAGACCCGCCCCTAAAACCAGGATAAGTACACCACTTCCCAGCGGATTGAAGGGAGTCGGAGAGGATCTTTCTCCCTTCTGTTCCCTCTCACCCCGCTCAAATATCTCCTCACGGATTAAGGTATAGGCCAGCTCTTTGAGATCTTCCCGTCTTTCCGGTTCGGCGCTTTGGATTAGACGGCCAATTTCTTGGGCTAATCTCTCGATCTCTTGGTCTGGCGCTTGATGGCCTGAATTGGGAGTATCTGAAGCCATCTAGATTAGATTTTCTGATTATTATAGAAAAATCGTTTTGTCAACCGTTTGGGGAAGTATGGTAGCGAGAGTATTAGAGCCCGATCTCGGTAAGGCCGCGCTGCCAATGAAAGCATGATACCCGGCCGATCTTTTTCGAGATCGGGTCGCAGGTAAGACAGAATGCCTCGCTATTCGGAACGTCTTTTCCAAGTCGCTCCAAGGAACGGACATCATCCTCAGTCGCACGTTCCGTCGATTTGATTTCGACCAGAGCGCGCTTTAGACCCGGGCGCTCGATTATTAAATCGATCTCAACACCGTCTTTAGTCCGCAAATATGAAAGACGGCAATCCTTCTTGGCGTAAGACTGCAATCTGTTAATCTCGTTGACGACAAAATGCTCAAAAGCTACCCCAAAGGCATAGGTGTGTGGCGCGAGTTCGACTCGAAGGGTGTTGTTGAGCGCCCGCTGCAGCCCGGTATCAAAGAAGTAGAACTTCGGGTTGCCTCGCTGCCGCTTCCTCACCGACTCGTGAAAGGGTTCCAGAAAGAGTCCGATCAACGTGTCTTCAAGAATCTGAAAGTAGGATTGAACGGTTGGGGTGCTGGCGCCCACTTCGCGAGCTATCTTCGAAAAATTGATGATTTGCCCGCTCATCTGAGCGGCGACAAAAAGAAAGCGGCGGAAAGGATCGAGACGGCGCACGATCTGCTCTTGGGTGATTTCTTCTTGCAGGTATGTATGCGCGTACGTCCGCAGAAAGTCGCGCTTATCTTCGCTGTTTTCAAGGGTCATTACGCGGGGCAGTGTCCCCCAAGCCAAGGCGGTTTGTAGAGAAAACCGCTCCCCGATCTCTCGCGCAGTAAGGGGAAAGAGGCGGAAGACAAAAGCCCGCCCCGCCAGAAGATTGGCCCCTCCATGCTTTAGCTTGCGAGCGCTGGAGCCTGTCAGAGCAAACTTCAAGCGCGATGACTCTATCTGCTGGTGTACGATGTCGAGGAGTTTAGGCGCCTTCTGAATCTCATCGATAATAACCCATTCCGTTCCCGCCGTAAGAGCAGCAAGTTGTTCGGCGAGCGTGCGAGGTCTGAGGTTGAGCGTTTCATTCTGGTCTGGATCAAGGAGGTCGATATAAAGAGCCGGCCGTTCCTTAAATCGCTCCTTTAAAAGATAGGTTTTCCCTGTGCCCCTTGCCCCGAACAGAAAAAAGCTATTGTTTTTAGGGAGATCGACGAGTCTATTAAACATGATTTATAAAAGCCGGACTTTTTTAAAGCATAGTTAACGATAACACAAAGCCGGGGCTGCTTCAATCACACGAAATTAGACTGGGTGTGGGTTGCTCATAAAGAGCGTCCTATGGGAGAGCAGGTCGCCGCTGGATTTAAAATCCAAAGGGCCTGTGCTCCAACAAGCCTGGGCCTTTTTGTTTTTGACTCTCCGCTACGGAGCAGTGAAGGGTCTTAGGGAACGACTCCATCCGCTGGAAATGCCTTGTACGGTGAAGTTATGTATGCTAGCATACGTATGTAAATCGGGAGGTCGCATATGAAGCGGACAACGGTCTTTGCAGATGAAGATATGCTAAGGAAGCTTCGCGAGATTGCCAAGAGGGAAAACACTAGCCTGTCGGAAGTGACCAGGAAGGCGCTCGTTGAGTATGTTTCGCGCCGCCGACCCAGGCGAGCGCGCCTATCGCTGGTAGGAGTTGGCCGCAGCGGACGAAAGGATATTGCGGAGCGCGCCGAAGAATTACTTGGCAAAGGGTTCGGACGGTAGTGCCGTCCATCCTCGTGGATACCGGGCCGCTTTATGCTATGGCTGATCGGGATGACGACTGGCACCATCGCGTTGTCAGATTCCTTGAGCGCTGGCGCGATGAGCTTGTGGTTCCCGTTACTGTGTTACCAGAGGCTGCTTATCTTCTTGCGGCCCATCTGGGACCAGAGGCGGAGATGAAGCTGGTCCAATCGGTAGTGAATGGAGAGTTGGCGGTTGAAGAGCTTACGCTCCAAGATTTACGGCGCGCTCTAGAGCTTCTCCGCCGCTACGAGGACGCGCGGATCGGATTCGTCGATGCAACAGTTGTTGCGATAGCAGAGCGCCTTAAGATCTCACGTATCCTAACAACTGACCGTCGTGACTTTTCTCTCGTGCGCCCCCGTCATTGCAAAGCCTTTGAGCTGTTCCCTTAGAGTTTCGGCAGGTCCCCGACTATCGACCGGCTTGTCTTGGTTCACCACAAGTGTTACACTTAGCCGCGAGACGAGAAGGAGACAAAAATGCCGACTAAGAATCCACGCATCAACGTCGTTCTGGAAAAGCCGCTTTATGACAGCGTCCGGCGTCTAGCTGAGAAAGAAGACGTCTCGCTGTCGCTAAAGATCCGGGATCTGGTGCGCGCGGCCCTGGAAGCGGAGGAAGACGCCGCGCTCGCTCAGTTTGCCGAAGAGCGGGAAAAGAGCTTCAAACGCTCCCGCGCCCTTACTCACAAGCAGGTTTGGGGCTCCTGAAGCGCCGGATGCCCTACCGTCTCGCTTACCACCCAGAGGTTCGCGGCAAAGATGTTCCCGCGATCAACCAGAACTTGAGGGAGCGGATCTCCAAGGCCATCGAGAGCCGCCTGACAACGGAACCGCAACGCTACGGGGAACCCTTGCGTCGCACTCTCAAGGGTTATTGGAAACTCCGGGTCGGGGATTATCGCGTGGTCTTTAAAATTGTTAACGATGAGGTGTGGATTGATGGCATCATCCACCGAAGGGACGTTTACGATAAAATCATAAGGCGGCTGTCTGGCTGAGGAGAGTAGTTCGTCGTCGGATTTAACATTAAAGAGCCAAGAGCGGATTTGACCCCTTGGCTGCAGATTACGACCTATGCAGATTGAATGGCTTATATGAGGGGAAGACTTATGAAGTACGATTATGGGGAGTGTGAAATCTGCGATGCAAAGCTTGTAGTTTGTGTCAGTGTAGTTTGTGTCATAGTTTGTGTCAGACTTGCGTAATTTGCGTAGTTGTCTCCAGCGTCGATGGACGTATGCGGTCGCCCTCATCCTCGCGAGGCTCGGAATCTCAAATGGCAAATCTCAGCTTCCAGATTGGAAATCCTGAAGGCCTGCCAACGGGAGAATAGGTCGGGATCTAAAACCTGAGTCTAGCGACGTCGGCGCGTCTTCGCCAACAAAACCACCGCCGTGGCAGCCATGCCTTTGCCTTGACCGATCCAGCCAAGTCCTTCGGTGGTAACCGCCTTTAAGTTGATTCGCTGCCGCGGCAGCTTGAGGAGTCCGGCTAGCTTCACTCTTATCTTCTTGGCAAAAGGGGCGAGGCGCGGCTTTTCGGCTATCACCGTGATGTCGCCGTTGACGAGGCGAAATTTTCCTTGCTTAACCATTTTTAACACCTGTTCGAGCAGCAGCGCGCTGGAGATTCCCTTGTAGCGCGGGTCGGTGTCCGGGAAATGGCTGCCGATGTCGCCTTTGCCGAGCGCACCCAAGAGCGCGTTGATGAGCGCGTGCAGCACCACGTCGGCGTCCGAATGGCCAGCCAGCCCAAGAGCATAAGGGATCTCGACTCCACCGAGAATGAGCTTGCGCCCGCGCTTGAAGCGATGGACATCGAAGCCGTGGCCTACGCGGAGATCGGCAGCCATCGCTTAGAAGCCTGCCTCGCTTTGCAGCAGATCATGATGATTGAGAAGGATCACCGGCACCTGCGAGCCCTCTTCCAAAAAAGTCTGCTCCTCGCCGGCGACGATCAACCCTTGAGCCAGCGAAAGCGAGCGCAGCATCCCCGCCCCTTGGGCGCCGGTGCTGGACGCGAAGCTCCGACCCTCTTCGAAGCGCAGCCGGCAGCGAATAAACTCCTTTACGCCGCGGCTTTTCTTGATCTCATGCTCCAACGTCGCCTGGATGACCGGGAGAAACAGATTTCTGTGTCCCATTAACTTGAGCAGCGCGGGCCTGGCATAGAGAAGGAAAGAAACCGCAGAAGAGACGGGGTTCCCTGGCAGGCCAAAGACGGGTTTCCTGCCGATGCGGCCGAAGGCCATCGGGTGTCCCGGCCTTTGCGCCACATGCCAGAATTGCATCTCGACGCCGACATCGCCGAGCGCTTCTTTCACCAGATCGTAGTCTCCCATCGAAATCCCACCGGATGTTATGACCGCATCGTAGCGCAGGGCCCTCTTAAACACCGAGGCCAAACTCTTTCTCTTGTCGCGCACGATGCCCAAAGCCACAGAGATTGCTCCCGTTTCCCGGATCGCGGCAGCCAGAGTGTAACTATTGCTGTTTACGATCTTTCCCGCCCGCGGTCGATCCCCGACCTCGAGCAGCTCATCTCCAGTAGAGATCACACCGACCGTCGGCCTGCGATAAACGCGCACCCGACTTTTTCCCACAGAGGCCATAAGGCCGATATCGGCGGGACTAAGAACCTTCCCCTTCTCCAGGATCATCTGCCCCTTCTGGATATCCTCCCCCGCCTCCCGGATGTGACTGCCTGATCCGTCCACCCTGTTGATGCGCACGTCATCTCCAGCGGACTCGGTGTGCTCGACGCGAACGACCGTGTCCGCCCCGCGAGGGAGCGGCGCGCCGGTCATGATCTTGATCGCACTCCCCTCTACCACGCGGCGCTTGGCGACATAGCCTGCCGGAACACTCTCCAAAATTCGCAGGGTAACAGGGTTGGCCGGTGACGCCTCCGCCACATCCTGCCAGCGGACCGCATAGCCGTCCATAGCGGAGTTGGAAAAAGGGGGAACACTGCGGCGCGAACACACATCCTCGCACAGCACCCTCCCGGCCGCCTGGAGGATCGGGACTTCTTCTCCGGACAAAGGGGAGATCTGATTCAAAATAACTTCTATCGCCTCGTAAACCGAGATCACGCTCCGATCATCTCTCCAACCCTAATAACATTCAAGTCTAGAAATGAAGAAAGGGACCTCCCTATCCTCTCGGCTCACCGTCTCGTCGGCTGGAAGGTTCGTTCGAGGACTCACCTCGCTCCCCGAAAGCAATAAGCCGGTGGGTTCTTTGAACCGTTTACTCTCGGTGCTTTCGGCTCGCCCGGCAAGCCCCCTCACTCACGGACGGTTCGCAGAGAGTTCCGACGACTCGGAGTCAATCTTCCGCTCCAGGGACGCCGAGGCCCCTTCGGAGGGAGAGACCGAGGGGAGCGCGAGTGAGGCTGCGGACGTAGGAGTAGGAAGGTTTGGCTTAAGCACAGGCCCATCGGCCGCAGCCGAAGGCGCGTTTCCCGAGGGCTCGTAGGCTACAAGTCTCGGAAGACTCGCCCCGAGGAGCGCACCACAACTGTATTGCATCGCGCCCGAAAGGCGCTTCCGGGCCGCGGTCAGCCCGAGGACGGCTGGTAAAATCGAAACTGTGAGCTATAATAAACACTAGCGGAAAAAATGCTGTCACGAGTCTTGATAGGTTTTCTCTTAGCGCTCGGGGTGATTCCGGCGGTCATGATTCTCTCCGGAGCGGTATCGCTGGGAAGGGACTATCGCACAGCAGATAGATCGAGCGCGGGCATCGCGCCTGACCCGGAGAAGACGCTCGAGGCGGTGGTGCAGGTCTATGCCGCGCGCGCTCTCAACTGGCGCGGCCTCTTCGGGGTGCACACCTGGATCGCGACCAAGGCGGAAAAGGCGCCGCACTTCACGGTTCATCAGATGATCGGCTGGCGGGTCCTCCGCAATCTTCCGGGCGTGGTCTCCGAGCCCGGCATCCCGGACCGAAACTGGTTCGGCAACCGTCCGGAGATTATAGCCGAGCTACGCGGGAAAGAAGCGACCGAGGCGATCGCCAAGATCGCGGAGGCGGTTGAGAGCTACCCGTATGTCCACGACTACCGGCTCTGGCCCGGCCCTAACAGCAACACTTTCACGGCTTTTATCGCGCGCCAAGTGCCGGAGCTGAAACTGGATCTCCCCGTGACCGCTATCGGTAAGGACTATCCGGTAAATGGCGCCTTCCTAGCTCGCGTCCCGAGCGGCACGGGATATCAGATATCCCTCTACGGCATACTGGGTATTCTCGCGGCCCGCGAAGAGGGGCTGGAACTCAACTTGTTCGGTCTGAGCTTCGGCATTGATTTCACCAGGCCCGCGCTCAAATTGCCCTTCATCGGCCGACTTGGCTTCGGTTAAAACCGGTTGCGGAGATAGGGCGGATAGAGAGACAACCCAGAGAGTGCGATTGGTTAAGCTTATGGACAGGAAAATAGTCAGGCGGCTATTGGGGTTGCGCGGCGTAAGCGTGTTCTTGTTCCTCTGCGCCATTATTGCACCGTGGCCGAAGCCTCTGGTCTCTCAAGAGAGCCGATACCTTGCCGGCCAGCTTCTGATCGCGACGCCAGAGATGGAAGACCCCAACTTTTCCGAGACCGTCATCTACATGGTCGAGCACAACGAAGACGGCGCCATGGGGCTGGTCATCAACCGGCCGCTGGGCAAGGGTCCGGTCGCGGATCTGCTAAAAGGGCTCGGAGCGGAGAGTGAGGATGCCAGCGGGGAGATCATTCTATATTCAGGTGGCCCGGTCGAGCCTCAGAAGTTCTTTGTCCTTCACAGCGACGATTATGCTGACAAACGGACGAATGTCGTGGGCGGTGGCCTGGCGGTTACTGCTGACGTCGAGATTGTGCGCGCTATTGGTCAGGCGAAAGGCCCGCTGAAGAGCATCTTTGTCTTAGGTTATGCCGGATGGGCGCCAGGACAGCTCGAGGCCGAGATCAGGGCCGGAGCTTGGTTCTCGATTCCCGTAGACGGAAAACTTATCTTCGACGGCGATCCGGCGAAGAAGTGGGAGCGGGCAGCGGCGCGGCGAAAAATCAGAACCTAGCAGGAGTTTAGCGACTTAGAGCCGGGATATGAGATTACTCCTGACAGGTAGGCCCGGCACCGGCAAGACTACTTTGATTCGCGCCACCCATGAGAGGCCCAAAAAGTCCAATGCGCCGGTTTTCGTACTTTTTTGTTTTTGATATTTATGCGAGGGAAGTTCCTATATTTAGGAATTTCTCTGAAACAGTGCCTCCCCGCCCTTTCCCTGGCGCCCCAAACTGATGGCGATAGCCACTTCAAAACCCCACAGAAAATAAAAGGAATCTTATTGTTTGCACCTCTTCCGGCTACCCGTGCCAGGACGAGGCTTCGTGGCATCTATTTTGCACCAAACGATCGTTAGGTTTTGGCTGGACCCCTAACGCACGACGCAAAACCAAAGGGAGATATCCTATGATTGAGAAATTCAAGGATTGGTACATAAACCGCCACGACTATGCGAAGCAATGGAAGGAGCGGACCGGGGGCAAGGTCTTCGGAACGTTCTGCACTTATGTGCCTGAGGAAGTCCTGGCGGCCGCGAATATTCTTCCTGCCCGTATTCTGGGAAGTCATGAACCTCAGGATGTTACCGAGCCGCATATTTTCGGGATGTTCTGTCCCTTCTGTCGGGATGCGTTGGCGCAGGGGTTAAAGGGTAGGTTCAATTATCTGGATGGGGTTGTGCTGGCCCATTCCTGCATCCATTTTCGCCAGACCTTTAATTCGTGGAGAATCCATCTTCCGGTAGAGTTTAGCTACTACATCCCCATGCCCAATACGGTGCAGACACCCCACGCCCGGCCCTATCACAGGAGCGAGGTGGAAAAGTTCAAAACGGCTGTCGAGGAATATATGGGTCGCCCCATCACCGACAAGGATCTCGATCGAGGAATTGAAATTTTAAATCGCAACCGCCGTCTCCTGCGCAAGGTCTACGAATGCCGCAAGCTCGACAACCCACCTTTGACCGGCGAAGAGGCCATGTATATGGCGGTTACCAGCCAGTTCATCGACAAGGAAGAGCACAGTAATGTTCTGGAAGCTGTGCTCAAGGAACTTCCTCAACGTAAGCTCCCACGCGATGCGGGGATTCGCCTCATGGCCGTAGGGAGCGAGAACGACGATGCTGAATTTTTTAAGATGGTGGAAGCGGTAGGTGGTACGGTGGTCATTGATGAGCAGTGCGCGGGGAGCCGGTACTTCTGGAACGAGTCTGCTCCCAACGGTGATCGCCTGGCAGCCATCGCGAATCGGTATCTGGATCGTCCGCCCTGTCCTGTCAAGGATTACCCGACTCACTCCCGTTTCCAACACGTCCTGAACCTGGCCAAGGACTATCGGGCGCAAGGGGCGATCATCATGCAGGAAAAATTTTGCGACCCCCACGAAGGGGACAATCCCCGCCTGAAAAAGTTTCTGGAAGAGAACGGTATCCCGACTCTTTCGCTGGAGTTTGATTCTACCAATCCGTTAGGTCCTTTTCGCATCCGCGTAGAGGCATTTTTGGAAACGATTAGAGGTGAGGAACTCTTCTGAGGAGGTTTTGATAATGGCAACCCCAACCAAATACCCGACTGAAGCCTTGAAATGTTGGCCCAAGGCCAAAGAGATCCGCCAGCAGTACTACAAAGACTACGCTGAGGCCCACGACCGAGGGGGCATCCGCTGGAGTGGAGGGGCTTGGGCTTTCGATGCCGTTCCGATGGGCTTAGGCGATGATGTCCATGTCATGACGGGTGAACCTTACGCAGCCTCTATCGCCTGGGACCGCAAGTTCGCCCAGGAGTGTCAGGATGCCACGGATGCCCGGGGCTGGGCCCGGGACCTCTGCTCCTATATGCGCATCTACTGGGGTTCTATGTACCTCAACCGCTTTTTCTTCGGCGGGGAGTTCCCCAAAGCAGACTTCTATTTCCAGAGCCAGATTTGCTGCAGCCACTCGAAGTGGGACCAGGAGGCCGCCCTCTATGAGAACGTCCCTTATTTCTGCGTTGATGTTTGTGTTGGTCCGTATGAAACCCTGACCGAGGAGCGGCTTAACTACGTCGTGAACCAGTTGCGTGACACTATCGAGGGGATGGAAAAGGCCACGGGGAGAAAATACGACGACGAGAAGCTCATCGCTGCGGTCAATAACGAGTGCCGTAGCACTTCCCTGTGGGCGGAGATCTGCACGCTCAACAAGGCTATCCCCGCCCCGCTCGACGAGAAGACCATGTTCTCGCTCTATGTGCTGGCTACTCTCCAGCGCTCTTCCAAGAAGGTTGCCGACTTTTACGAGGAACTGCGCGATGAGGTCAAGGACCGGGTGGCCCGGGGGAGCAGTTTGGCGTTGTCTCCGTAGGCTCCCTTTACACCTTCGGTCTGGAAGGCATTTTTAGCGATCAGGAAGATGGGAGCTGGGGGCCGCGCAAAACACCGCAGCAGTTGGGAATCAAAATTAAGACCAGGGACGAGGCGCTGAGAACTACCGCTGACTGGAACCTTTCACGCCCGCAGTGGCAGCATTTCTATGACCCTCGCATCAAAACTCGCATGATGCTCAGGATCTATAATGAGTGGAAGCTCAACGGAGTGATCCTCCATCTCAACCGTGGCTGTGAAGGGCTAACGGTGGGGAGTTCGGAGAATCGCTTGGGTCTGATTAAAGCGGGGGTGCCGGTCATGACCTATGAAGGCAACATGGCCGACGAAAAAGAATTCGATGAGCGGCGCACCGTTTCCCGCATCGAGTCATTTATGGAAACCTTAGGCCTGGAACAGATTGAAGCCGCCCGTGCTGCACAGGCCGCGTCGTAAACCGGCGCAGCGATATAGCGATTCGCCGGGAAGAAAGGAGGAGGGTCTTGATTAAAGCCGGGATAGACGTTGGCGCCAAAACCGTAAAAGTCGTCCTCATGGAGGATGGGAAGATTAGGGCTAAGGCCAAGGTCCTTAGCGGATTCGATCAGGAAGAATCCGCCAAAGCAGCTTTGGAGCAGGCGTTGATGGAGGCTG
>JACPSE010000101.1 GCA_016193465.1 Deltaproteobacteria bacterium | reverse complement strand
TATGTCAGCCTCTTTAGTTATAGGCGCGCTCAAGGCAAATATCGGCTCCTTAAACGGGTAATCGGGATCCTCACGCCGTGGCCCCACATCACCGACAGCATAGATAGACAATCTTGCTTCGCTCATGATTGATTACCTCCTAAGGTTTTTGCGCGCCAATTTTGCTGCGGATTGCGACCGTTACAATTCGGCGATGTACATTGCTTAGCTCTCGCTGAAAAATAGCAACTGGGCGGTGTGAGGTCTTGAGACCGCTGCCGAAAACAGTTGATTCGGCCGGCCCATTCATCTTATTTTATTTCCCCTTTCGGGAAACCGTAGGCTTCAGTTATCTTCGCTAGATAGTCACCATACTTGGTGAAATGATCCCAGTCTACCACCGATAGCTTCTTTCCCCGGGTCATCTGCTCTGTAACCGAACCAGGAGTAAACACCGAAGCCTCAAAGGGCTCGTATTTATCTATTATCTGCTGACCCTCAGGAGAGGCGAGAAACTCAAGCCATAAGAGAGCGGCATGGGGGTGATCGGCCGTATTGAGTATGCCGGTGGCAACGTCAGCATTTATGATAGGGATAGGCTCAATGATTTTGTAGCCAAGGCTTCCTGTCAGGTCCTTGCCCATGGCCCTCTCAATCGAATTATAACTGGAACCCAAGTAGAGGGAACGCTCTCCGGCAAGTAGGGCGTTGTTCATCCTGGTAGCGCCCAACCCCCACACGGGCTGCTGGGCGGCTAGCTTCCGGGCGAAATCCAGCGTTCTTTCCAGCCCCCAGGCGGGCACCAGGCCAGCTATCTGAACGGGCCGGACATCCAGGATGAATTTCCGTCCCTTGAACTCAGGCTTCAGAAAATCCTCCCATTTAGCAGGGACCTTATCTTCCGAGATAAGCTTCCTGTTGTAGGGTACGAGTCTTAAGGAGCTTGTAACGCCTGCTATGTTCCTCTCACGGGGGTCAACCATCCCGGGATGGATTTTGAGCACACCGTGCTTGCCCATGCCAAGGATGTCATGCTTCTTCAGATAAGGCGGATACTCTGCGCCGAGGTCGCGGAGTATATTAGTGAGATCCCATCCCTTAGCTTGTCCTGCCTTTATCTCCAGGAGAACCCTCTGGGAAGCGGTGATGCCCGCGACCTCCTCAACATGAATATCAGTGATAAAAGGATACCTTTTCTTAAATTCATCAATCAACGGCTTGTAACTCGAGGGCTTCAGCCCGGTCATTACCTTAAGTCTTCCCTCCTTCTTTGCCATGGCCACAATCTCATCGTGAGTGGTATAAAAGATGTAACCCTTAGCCTCAGCCTCCTTCTTGGCCTGAAGAACTGCCGGATCTGCGGCAAGGATGCTCGAAGCTGCCACCCAAGAGGCAAGGGAAAGAAAGATAAGGGATGAACCGACTGTCTTGAAATACCCAAGCTTCATAGCGCACCTCCTTTTATGGCGGGGTCATCTGCAATAGTGAACAATTCGCCTCTAGGCAAGCAGGCGGACAACTTGGCCTACATCCTCTGCGTCTTCCAGCTTGCTGACCATATCAATGACTTTCTCCATATCGCCCTTGGGCACCGGCTTTGCTGCGTAGGAGAGACAATCCCTGAACTTATTTGCAATATCCTCCCACGCCATGGGCCTCTTCGGGTGGCCATAGGGAAAGTCAGTGCGTTTTGAGTGGACCTTCCCGTCCTTCGTCCTTATCTCTACCTTGCCCGCTCGGTCGGTCCTTTTTTGATTGTACTGTTCATCAAACCTGGGGATTACCTTCCCGGCAAGCTCCAGTACTACCGGGTCCTTCAGGCCTTCTACGGAATAGTCCTGGATGACAACCTTTCTTCTGGCAATTGCTACCGCTGTGTTGAAGGGTAGGCTGAACTTGGCATCCAAGGTGGTCGCCGGGCGGCGCCTCACTTCCAGGGGCTGACAGTGGTTCTGGAGAAAATCACCCACAAATACCGTTATCTCTTGTACATCTTGGGGGTGAATATCATGCTCATTTGCCAGTGCCAGTGCAGAGTCAATGTATGTGTGGGTTGCCCCGCAGGCGGGCCAGGGCTTGTAGCCGGTATCGGCGCCATGAAACTTCTTCCCCAAGTCAGCGGTAAGCGCATCCCTGTCATACTCCCCACGATAATAGAGATTAAACAGCCCGGCCTTGCCCTCCAGACAGCTTCGCACTCCGCGAATCCCTCTCTGTGCCATCAGGGCAGCGAGTACTCCTCCCTTATTGGGGAAGGCATCTCTCATCCCGCCGATGTCAGAGCCAACACCAAAACGTATTTCCTGGGTGCCGGCTGCCTGGCAGAAGGCAAGGCCCAGGGCATCCACCATCTGTTGTTCATCCAGTCCCAGCAGTTTGCCCGATGTAGCCGCAGCGGCAAAAACACCAAAGAGGGAAGTCCTGTGCCACGGAATATTAATAGGGATACTGTAACCCAACCTGGAGACCAGGTCGTTACCCAGGGCAACTGCAGTGATAAAGTCTTTTCCCTTCACCCTTCCCAGCCGCTCGGCAACAGCAAAGCCGGAAGGGACCGTGTTGGCACTGGGATGCACCTTGGCATAATGATGATCGTCATCATAATCAAGGCCGTGGGTCATGGCACCGTTGGCGAAGGCGGCCATCCAGGCAGACACCCTGCCCCCAAAGCCCAGGATTGTGCTTTCTTCTTTCCCTCCCCCCTCCTTGACCAACCCTACTAGCTCTTTCAGCCCCGGGGTTATGCCACTGGCAGCTTCGATGACACCCAGAGTGTCAAGGATGCTCTTCTTGGTGGCCTCTATAGCTTCAGCCGGCAGGTCCGGGTATCCGGTTTGCACTATGTTCTTTGCCAGCGTCCAGACCACATCCCCTTTTCCTTCGCTACTTGGTTGCTCCATCTTAGCCCCCCTTTGCCTCCTTTTCTAATATTTGCGTCTAAGCTTCACGCTCTGTCATGTGATTGCCATTGGAAGCTTTTCCCGGATCAGCCGTGAGGACATTCCCTGTCATACTCCCCACCACAGTAAACATTATGCCGCGTGGCCTTGCTAGGTGCAGACTACCACGTCATTCCCGTAGCGCATGAACTTTGTCTGAAGCTTTTGATCTTGGCAGCACCATGCCACATAGTCGTGTACCTCGTCGCTCCTTTTATCCTCGGCAGATAAAGGCTCAGGCTGCCCTAGCTTATTGATCATGAAGGGCAAGAAGGAAACCCTGTCAAT